>JAYTHL010000416.1:0-3405 GCA_043732605.1 Rhizobacter sp.
ATTCTTGGTGTGAGATGACTGTAGAACTTGCCGACGACCAAGTCTGTCGGCACCTCACGGCGGGCTTTGTAGGATACGTCTGATCCAGCAAGACCCGGACCGAAAGCCGCGTTCACTTGTGGCACATCAAGAAAACAAAAAAAACGCGCCGAAGCGCGTTTTGGAAAGGCCCCACGGAGGGAGACCGGCCGATTCCGCGCGAGGCGGGTCGGCAAGGGGCCGTTGGGAGGTAATCGTTGGCAAGCTCAGGGCAAATCGGATGCCCGCGGGTCGGCGGGAGGCTTGCTTCCCGGCCGAGCCGATGCGGCCGCAGGCTTGCGAATGAGGCCGACGGCCATCTGCAGCCAGGACTCGACCGGCATGTGACGCATCGCGTGTGTGGCGAGCTGCGGCAGGAGGCCGACGAAGAGCGCCGGGCGCAGCGCCCAGCGCCACGGCTTCGACAGCACGATCAGGGCACCGACGCCGAGCGCGCCGAAGACGAAGCCGAGCGGATTGCGCTGGACCATCGGCTGGACGAGCGTGCGCGACGCCTCTTCTGCGACGAGGCCGGCGGTGCGCAGCGGATGCTCGTGCCACCAGCTTTCGACGGTCTCGATGAAGATCTCGGCGCCGGGAATCCGGCGCGCGCGATCGAGCAACTTGCCGCCGATGTCGCCGAATCCGCCGGCCAGCGGCGACGACTTCCGTGGCGGATGCGAGATGTCCATCATCGCGCTGCGCAGACGGGCACGCGACGCGGCGAGACGCTCCTTGGCGGAGGGCACCGGTGCGGCGCTCATCGCTGGCGCACTCGTCGGGACGGACGCCGGACCCGGTCGCGCGTCGGAGCGCAGCGGTCCGGCCGCATATCCGGGCATGACGGTGCTCACGAGGCGCTCACTTCACGCAGCATCGCCATGTCGGCATTGAGCTGGGTGCGAACGGCGTCGAACGCACTGTCGATCTTGGTCGAGCGCGCCGCCAGGATGCAGCCCGCCCCGATCACGAACGGCGTCGCCGGCACCACGATCATCGCCCAGGCCGCGGGGTAGTCGGACGACGGCAAGGCCGCGCACAGCAACAGCGACACGCCGACGAGCACGAGGCCGACGCCGACCATGCACAAGGCGACCATGTAGAGGCCGATCCGCGTCATCCAGGACGTGGAGGCTTTCGACACTTCCTCGCCGACCAGCGAGGCGTACGCCTCGACATGGTCGCCGAGCAGATGCGGCTCGGTCGCGGCGAGACGCAACAGTGGATGGATCATGAGATCAGTCGCGCGAACGGCTCATCAGCGTGATCAGGCCCATGAGGAGCGCGCCGGTCGCGGCGGCGATGAGCATCGCCTTGATGGGCTCGTCCTTGACGTAGGCGACGGTCATGTCCGACGCCTGGTTCGCCTTGTCGCGCAGTTGCTGCGACGTGTCGCGCACGGCGTCCATGCCGCGACGTGCGGCGGCCTCTGCCTGCGACGTCACCTTGTTCAGAATCGGGGTCGCCTGGCTGCGGACTTCGTCGACCTTGTCGGACAACCTGTCCAGCGCCGAATCGGCGGCCCGTTGGGTGGAGCGGATCGCGCCTTGCGCGGCGGCGGCTGCGCCGTCGGCCATGTCCTGGGACTGCTGGGCGAGGGGCTTGCCTGTGGTGCTGCCGATGGTGTTCATGCGAGTTCCTTTTGCGGGTGGGAAGATTCGTCACGCGGCCGCGCCGAAAGGCCACGAGACGACAGTATGAGTGTGAATTCGAACGCTGCACATCGCCAGCGGTACTGCGCGCGGCGGCCTGTCGGGGGAGCGACCCGCGGGCCGTAGGACGCTGCCCACACGCCGCGGCCAAACCCGGGGCTCAGGCCACCTGGGACAGGCTCTCGATCGTCCGGTCGATGGCGGAGCGGGGCTCGCCCCGGGCGGGCGCCGGCGGCAGCACGGCTTCGATCAGGGTGCCTTCGTCGGGCGCCGAAGTCAGCGTCATCGTCCCGCCTTCGGCTTCGACGCGGTAGCGCATGCCAATCAGCCCGTGGCGCGCCAGTCGCGGCACCGACGGATCGAAGCCGACGCCGTCGTCCTTCACGCTCACGTGCGCGCCGCCTCCCTCCACCGCGCGCAGCGAGACCGAGACCATGCCGGCCTTGGCGTACTTGACGACGTTGGTGAGCGCCTCCTGGACGAGGCGATAGACGGTGAGCTGTGCCGGGGCCTCGAGCTCGACATGCTCGAGCTCCTCCTCGACGGCGATGTCGCTGCGCGCGCTGAACTCGCGAAGCAGGATCTCGAGCGCAGCGACGAGGCCGAGGTTGCTGAGCGACGACGGCCGCAGGTCCTCGATGATCCGGCGCTTCAGGGCGATGCCGCCGTTGAGCGTCTCGTTCAGGTGCGCCAGCCGCTCCGTCGCGTCGGGCGTGACCGTGCTGCCCAGGCGCGACTTGAGGCGCGCGACGTCGAGCTTGGCGGCCGTGAGCAGCGCGCCGAGCTCGTCGTGGAGCTCGCGCGCGAGATGGCTGCGCTCGTCTTCGCGGATCGTCTGCAGATGCTGTGCGAGCTCCTTCAGCTGCGCCGTGCGCGACGCGACCTCCGACTCGAGCCGCTCGCGGTCGCCTTCCATCCGCTTCGCCTCGTCGACGAGCGTGCGATCGAGCGTGGCCGTCTGGCGCAGGTACATGAAGAGCGCGAGCAGGCTCACCGCGGCCATCGCCGAGACGCCGATCCGGTTGAGCCAGAGCGTCTCGTAGACGCTGCGGCGACCGATCGCGACCTGGCCTGTCTCGTAGCTGATGAGCTGCTCGCCCAGCGTGCGGACGTGCTCCATCTTCTCGCGTCCGATGTCGGAGAGCAGCAGATCGCGCCAGGCGTTCTCGACGCCGCGATCGTGCAGGTCGATCGTCGTCGCGAGCTCGCCCAGCTTCGACTCGGTTTCCTTCACGACGTCGCTCATCACGGCGGAGGTCTGCGGATCCTTGCCGTAGTACTCGCTCAGCCAGGCGAGCAGCTTCCTCGACTCGACCTGCGCCTGCGTGTAGGGCTTCAGGTACTCGCGCCGATCGGTGAGCAGATAGCCGCGCTGCCCGGTCTCGGCATCGAGCAGCGCCTTGACGAGGTCGTTGAGCTTGGTGCGGGCGATGCCGCGGTCGCCCAGCTTGTCGAGCGACGCGGTCGCGTCCTGGTACGACGCTTCGCTGATGGCGAGCATCGCGAGCGCCGCCAGCGCAGCCAGGGGAAAGGCGACGGCGTTGCGACGGAACCGGGAAAGAAAGCTCATCTCCATCAGTGCCCCTAAACTTGCCCCATCGAGCCCAACTCGCTTCTCGCGCGCCCGACCCCGGCGCTCCCGCCATGATCCGAATCGCCATCATCGACGACCACGCCATCGTTCGCGCCGGCCTGCGTCAATTCTTCTCCGAGCAGGTCGATCTGACCGTCGTGG
>JAYTHL010000417.1:0-3398 GCA_043732605.1 Rhizobacter sp.
CCGCCTTCGGGGACCTTGATGTGCTGATACATGAAAATGGAACTCCGTCGCTGCGATCGTGCGGGAATGCAACTGCAAATTCTAAGTCGGATGACCCCCATGAATGACAGATCGCGCCGCTGCGTGGCCGGCCTCCTCGCTCTCGGCGTCGCTTCGGCCGCGTCGTCGCAGACCGGGCCGCAGAGGCTGCCGTCGATCAAGCTGACCGCAGGCATCCACGTGATCGGCGCCGAGCTGGCGTCGACGCCGGAGCAGCGCGAGATCGGGCTGATGTTCCGGCCGGCGATGGGTGCGAACGAAGGGATGCTTTTCGTCTTCGACCGTGCCGGTCAGCAGTGCTTCTGGATGAAGAACACGCTGATCCCGCTCTCGGCCGCCTTCGTCGCCGACGACGGAAGCATCGTCAACGTCGAGGCGATGAAGCCGCAGACGCTCGATGCGCACTGCTCGACTCAGCCTGTGCGCTTCGTCCTGGAGATGAACGACGGCTGGTTCGCCAAGCGTGGCATCAAGCCCGGCGCGAAATTGCGCGGTACGCCGTTCGGGAATTGAAGCCCGGCTGTCATCCCGAGCGAAGCGAAGGCCCCAGGCGCCGAACGGCGAGATCCTTCAACTGCGTTCAGGAAAAGTTCTTGGCCGCGAAGTCCCAGTTGGCGAGCGAGGTCATGAAGGTCTCGGCCCACTTCGGACGCTGATTGCGGTAGTCGATGTAGTACGCATGCTCCCAGACGTCGATCGTCAGGAGCGGCGTGTCGCCGGTGGTGAGCGGCGTGCCGGCGGCGCCCATGTTGACGATGTCGACGCTGCCGTCGGCCTTCTTCACGAGCCAGGTCCAGCCCGAGCCGAAGTTGCCGACCGCGCTCTTCGCGAACGCTTCCTTGAAGGCCGCGTAGCCGCCCCACTTCGTCTTGATCGCATCGGCCAGGGCGCCCTTGGGCTCGCCGCCGCCCGAAGGCTTCATGCAGCTCCAGAAGAAGGTGTGGTTCCAGATCTGGGCCGCGTTGTTGTAGATGCCGCCGGTCGCCTTCTTGACGATGTCCTCGAGCGCCATCGGCTCGAACTCGGTGCCCTTCTGAAGGTTGTTCAGGTTGTCGACGTAGGCCTTGTGATGCTTGCCGTAGTGGTACTCGAGCGTCTCCTTGCTGAGGTGCGGCGCAAGCGCGTCCATGGCATAGGGCAGGGGGGGCAAGGTGTGTTCCATGACTTTCCTCTCGAGAGAGTGAATTCGATCGACGATTGTAGGCAGCTTGATGCTGCACCGGCGCCGGCAACGATGGGCAACCGGCGTTCCCGGCTCAGCGCGGCAGAAGCGAGGTCGACTCGACGCCGAGCGTGGCCTGGCCGTCGGCCAATCGCGCGGTGACCTTGCTGCCGACGGGGAGTCGCGCCACCGACGTCACGGGGTGGCCCGCGCCGTCGACGATCATCGCGTAGCCGCGTGCCAGGACGCGATCCGGATCGAGCGCCTGCAAGCGCACGGATGCGCTGTCGAGTCGATGCGCCAGTCGCGCGCGGCCCATCGCGACCGCGTGACCCAAGCGGCTCGATGCGTTCGTCGAGCGCGTCCGCGCGGCGAGCAACGCGCGGGCGAGCGCGACTTGCAGACGCTGCTCGAGCGCCGCCAGTCCGTGTACGCGCCGCGTCACGCCCTCGCCGGGTCGCGCCAGCCGCACCGACAGCCGATCGAGGCGCTGCGCTTCGGTGTCGAGTGCGCTTGCGACCGGCTTGGCGAGCGCTTGCGCGAAGCGGTCCAGCGCCCGGCGCTGCGAGATCGTCTCCGGCGCCACCAACTCGGCCGCCGCCGTCGGCGTCGGTGCGCGCAGGTCGGCGGCCAGGTCGACCAGGGTCACGTCGGTCTCATGCCCGACGCCGCTCACGACCGGCATCGGCGCGGCCCGGATCGCGCGCACCACACGCTCGTCGTTGAAGGCCCAGAGGTCCTCAAGCGAGCCGCCGCCGCGACACGCGATCAGGACGTCGACTGCGCCGTGACGCGCAGCGGCAGCGATCGCGTCGCACAGCGCCGCCGGCGCATCGGCGCCCTGCACGACGCTCGGATAGACGACGACGCGCACATGCGGCGAGCGCCGGGCCAGCGTCGTCGCGACATCGTGCAGCGCAGCACCGTCGAGCGACGTGACGACGCCGACCGCGAGCGGAAAGGCCGGCAGGGCGCGTTTCGCGGCGGGATCGAACAGTCCCTCGGCCTCGAGCCCCGCGCGCAGGCGCAGGAAGCGTTCGTACAGGACGCCCGCGCCGGCGCGCTGCATCGCCTCGGCGACGAACTGCAATTCGCCGCGCGGCTCGTAGACCGAGACCCGCCCGCGCACTTCCACCTGCTGGCCATCGGCGGGCTCGAAATCGAGCATCGAGGCTGCCCGTCGAAACATCGCGCAGCGCAGCGTCGCGGTGCCTGCAGAGCCCTTGAGCGTGAAATAGCAGTGACCGCTCGCGGCGCGCGACAGGCCCGAAATTTCGCCGCTGACGGCACAAGCCGGAATGCCTTGTTCGATCAGTCCCGCGACCGCGGCGACGAGCCCGCTGACGCTCCAGACGCGCCCCGCAGGTCGCATCCGCGACGGCTCAACCATGGACAACGCCAGAGCTGGCGCCGCGCGACAAGTCCACAGCCGCGTCAGGACTGGCGTTGCAGACGGTTTCGCCCCGCCAGCCCGCATCTTGTCGAGGCAAGTGCTTGATTACGCTACGCTTTTTCATGCCGATTTTTTGAGCACCGTGGCGCTGGCCGCGCCGGGTCTGACGCGACGCGGTTCGGCCGAGGTGTTATCCACAAAGTTCTCCACCGTTCGCGGAGTGGTTCCGGCGATCCGTCCGAAGCGTTCGCGGAGCGGTTCGGGTGGCGTCGGCACGGCCGCCGGACCTCGGTCCGACGCACGCCATAATTCAGACGACCGGTGCGCCTCGCGCCACCTCGTCGTCGGAAAGGGTCATATTGCTTTCGATCATACAAGCCGCCGGTTGGCCGATCTGGCCGCTGCTCATCTGCTCGATCGCCGCATTGGCCCTGATCATCGAACGCTTCTCCAGCTTGCGACTCTCGCGGGTGGCGCCGACCCGTCTGCTCGATGAAGTGATCTCGGTCACGCGCGCCCATCTGCCCTCGCCCGACGTCGTCAACAAGCTCGCCGAGAACTCGGTCCTCGGCACGGTGCTCGCTGCCGGCCTGCGCGCCGTGATCGCCGAGCCGCGCATCACCGAGAGCAGCCTGCGCGCGACATTCGAGTCGGCCGGCCGCGCTGCCGTGCACCGGCTCGAGCGCTACCTCAACACGTTGGGCACGATCGCTTCCGCCGCGCCGTTGCTGGGCCTCATGGGCACCGTCATCGGCATGATCGAGATCTTCGGCTCGCAAGCCCCGAACGGCGGCAACAACCCGG
>JAYTHL010000418.1:0-11016 GCA_043732605.1 Rhizobacter sp.
CAGCATCGCCTGCACGACGAAGGCGATGCGACGCGCGCCCTCGGCGCCGCTGCCTCGGACCGGATCGCGGCGCGCGTCGGCGCGAGCGAGAAGCGGCACAGCGGCGAGATCCGCGTCATGGTCGAGGCGGGACTGCCGCTCAGCTATCTGCGCCGCGGCGCGACGCCGCGCGAGCGCGCGGTGGTGATGTTCGGCAAGCTCGGCGTCTGGGACACCGAGGCCAACAACGGCGTCCTCGTCTACCTGCTGCTGGCCGAGCGCGCGATCGAGATCGTCGCCGACCGCGGCCTGAACCGGCATGTCGATGCTGCCGAGTGGCAACGCATTGCCGACTCGATGCGCGAGTCGTTCCGCACCGGCCCGCTCGAGCCCGGGCTGAACCAGGCGATCGATGCGGTCGATGCACTGCTCGTGCGCCACTTCCCGCTCGCCGCGGGCGCGGTCGACGTCAACGAGCTGCCAGACGCTCCGGTCGTTCGCTGACGGGAAGCGGCCACTCGGCCTCGCACCAGCGAGCGACAGTCGCGCGCTCCGCCTCGCTCAGATGCAGGCCCAGCTTGCTGCGGCGCCAGAGCACGTCGTCCACCCTCCTGGCCCACTCGTGGTCGTGCAGGAAGCGCAGCTCGCCTTCGTGCAGCCCGGGAACGACGGCAGCACCGAGGCCGGCGCCCGCGAGCAGCAGATCGACGCGCGAGCCGTAGGCGCGGGCGAGGCGATGCCGCATCGGCGCGGCCAGATCCGGATGTCGCTGCGCGAGCGCCTGCTCGAAGCGCGCGAAGTCCGTGTCGGGACGCTCGGCCGGGCCGATGAACGCGCTCAGGTCGCCGCCCGGCAGCATCGCGCCGTGCGTCCACGCGCCGCGCATCGCCGGCAGTGCCGACGCGAGCAGGTCGGCGGCCTCCTCCGCGAGCTTGCGAAACGTCGTGATCTTGCCGCCCCAGACGGTGAGGAGCGGCGCCTGTTCGCCATCGAAATCGAGGTGGTAGTCGCGCGTCACGGCCGACGGATCGCCCGACGCGTCTTCGAGCAGCGGCCGCACGCCCGAGTAGGTCCAGACGACGTGCTCCGGCGTCACGGCGCGTTCGAAGTAACGGCTCGCCTGCTCGCACAGGTAGGCGATCTCGGCTGTGTCGATGTGCGCCTCGCCGACCGGCCCGTGCAGCTCGACGTCGGTCGTGCCGATCAGCGTGAAGTCGCCCTCGTAGGGGATCGCGAAGGTGATCCGCTTGTCGGGGTTCTGGAAGATATACGCGTGGTCGTGGTCGAAGAGCTTCGGCACGACGATGTGGCTGCCCTTGACGAGGCGCAGCTCCTTGTGGCGCGCGATGTGCGCCGGGCCGCCGAGGAACTGCGCCGCCCACGGGCCGGCGGCGTTCACGAGCACGCGCGCGCGCACCTCGATCACGTCGCCGCCGTCGCCTTCGAGGCGCACCTGCCAGTGCGACGGGCCGCGGCGCGCATCGACGCAGCGCGTGCGCGTCAGCACGGTCGCGCCGTGCGCGGCAGCATCGACGGCGTTGAGGACGACCAGGCGCGCGTCGTCGACCCAGCCGTCGGAATAGATGAAGCCTTTCCTGAACGACGCCTTGAGTGGCTGGCCCGCGACGTGGCGGCGCAGGTCGACGGTGCGTGAGCCGGGCAGCACCTCGCGACGGGCGAGATGGTCGTAGAGGAAGAGGCCGGCGCGGATCATCCACGACGGCCGCATCGACCGGTCGTGCGGCATCACGAAGCGCAGCGGCCACATGATGTGCGGGGCGCTCTTCAGCAGCACCTCGCGCTCCGCGAGCGCCTTCCTCACGAGCGAGAACTCGTAGTACTCGAGGTAGCGCAGCCCGCCGTGCACGAGCTTGGTCGACGACGACGAGGTGTGGCTCGCGAGGTCGTCCTTCTCGCTCAGCACGACGCTCGCGCCGCGGCCGGCGAGGTCGCGCGCGATGCCGGTGCCATTGATACCGCCGCCGACCACGAGCACGTCGACGTCGAGGGGAGCGTCGGGGTCGTGCGCGAGTGGTGCGGCGGGGATCAGCATCGCGACTATTCTTGCATCGGCCCGACCGTCATCCTGAGCGAAGCGAAGGATCCCGGCGCGGCGAACGAGATCCTTCACTGCGTTCAGGATGACAAGAACGATGCCGAACGACACCGCCCACCTGCTCGCCCTCGACCAGGGCACGTCGAGTTCGCGTGCCATCGTCTTCGATGCGCGCGGTCGGGTCGTCTCGCTCGCGCAGCAGGAGTTCCGCCAGATCTTCCCGCAGCCGGGCTGGGTCGAGCACGACCCGATGGAGATCTGGCAGAGCCAGCTCGCGACGGCGAAGAGCGCGCTCGCACAGGCGAAGCTCGACGCGAAGGACATCGCGTCGATCGGCATCACCAACCAGCGCGAGACGACGATCGTCTGGAACCGCGCGACCGGCGAGCCGATCGGCAACGCCATCGTCTGGCAGGACAGACGCACGGCACCGGCGTGCGACGCGCTGAAGCAGAGCGGCCTCGAGCCGCTCTTTCGCGAACGCACGGGGCTCGTCCTCGACGCGTATTTCTCCGGCACGAAGCTGGCCTGGCTGCTCGACCATGTGAAGGGCGCGCGCGTCGCGGCCGAGCGCGGTGAGCTCGCCTTCGGCACGGTCGACTCGTGGCTGATGTGGCTGCTCACCGGCGGCGCGTCGGCATCGACGCGACATCAGGCCGTCCACGCGACCGACGTCACCAATGCTTCGCGCACGCTCCTCTTCGACGTGCCGCGCGGCGCGTGGAGCGACGAGCTGCTTTCGGCGCTGAATGTGCCGAGTGCCGTGCTGCCCGACGTCCATCCGTCGAGCCACGTCTTCGGCCACACGAGCGCCGATCTCTTCGGCGCGCCGATCGCGATCGGCGGCGTCGCCGGCGACCAGCAGAGCGCGCTCTTCGGCCAGGCGTGCTTCCGTCCGGGCCAGGTCAAGAACACCTACGGCACCGGCTGCTTCATGCTGATGAACACCGGCGACCGCTTCGAGATTTCGACCAACGGCCTGCTCGCGACGAGCGCGGCGCAGCCCGGCACGGCGCCGCAGTTCGCGCGCGAGGGCAGCGTCTTCATCGGCGGCGCCGTCGTCCAGTGGCTGCGCGACGGCCTGCGCGCGATCAAGTCGAGCAGCGAGGTGCAGCAGCTCGCCGAGAGCGTGCCCGACAGCGGCGGCGTGATGTTCGTGCCGGCCTTCACCGGCCTCGGCGCGCCGCACTGGAACCCCGACGCGCGCGGCACCATCGTCGGCCTGACGCGCGGCTCGACGATCGCGCACATCGCCCGCGCTGCGCTCGAATCGATCGCGTTCCAGAGCGCCGCGCTGCTCGACGCGATGAGCAGGGACATCGTCGCCGGCGGCGGCGCGCCGGTCGCGGAGCTGCGCGTCGACGGCGGCGCGTCGGTCAACGACCTGCTGATGCAGTTCCAGGCCGACCTGCTCGGCATCCCGGTGATCCGGCCGAAGGTGATCGAGACGACGGCCCTCGGCGCAGCCTACCTCGCGGGCCTCAGCTGCGGCGTGTACGCCGGCACCGACGAGCTGGCGGCGCAGTGGCAAGTGGATCGCACCTTCCTGCCGACGATGTCGCGCGAGCGCGCCGGCGAATGGATGCAGCGCTGGGAGCACGCCGTCGTGCAGACGACGGCGTGAGGCGCGCGGGGCGAGCGCGCTCCTGACACCACGCTGTCAGGAGCCGTCGCGCAGCATGAGCGCTCCCATCCATCTCAAGGAGCACCGCATGACCGCCACCGTCACCCATCCGATCGACTGGTTCGAGATCCCCGTCCGCGACATGGACCGCGCCCAGCGCTTCTACGAGACGCTCTTCGCGGCGCCGATGCGGCGCGAGAGCATCGGCGGCAACACGCTTGCCCTGTTCGGCGACGACCGGGCGGCGGTCGGCCGCTGCCTGCTTGCCGGGCCGACGGCACCGCAGCCGTCGGAGTCGGGCACGCTCGTCTACCTCAACGCGCAGCCGTCACTCGACGCGGTGCTGGCGCGGCTGCCCGAGGCCGGCGGGCGCGTGCTCACCCCAAAGGTCCAGCTGCCCGGCGACATGGGCTGCTTCGCCCACATCGCCGACAGCGAAGGCAACCGCGTCGGCCTGCACGCGGAGCGTTGAAGCCGCAAACGCGCCGACAGTGAGCGCATGCGCCGCGCCGACCGCCTGTTCCAGCTCGTCCAGCTGATCCGCGGCCGGCGCCTCAGCACCGCGCGCTTCCTCGCCGATCGCCTCGAGGTCTCGGAGCGCACGGTCTACCGCGACGTCGCCGATCTCGCCGCGCAAGGCGTGCCGATCGAAGGCGAGGCGGGCGTCGGCTACCGCATGCGCTCGGGCTTCGATCTGCCGCCCCTGATGTTCACGCGCGAGGAAGCACAGGCGCTGGTCGCGTCGGTGCGGATCGCCCGGTCGCGCCTCGATCCGGCGCTCGCCGGCCACGCCGACGGCGCGCTCTCGAAGATCCTCGCGGTCCTGCCGGCCGCCGCGCGCGCCGCTGCGGAAAGCATGGCCGTGCTCGCGCCGCCGTCGGCGGTCGACGTGGCGACGCGCGAGCGGGTCGGCGTTCTGTGCGGGGCCGCTGAGCAGCGTCGCAAGGCGCCTCGCCTACCTCGACCTGAAGGAAGCGCGCACGGGCGAGCGCGTCGTCCGGCCGCTCGGCTGCGTCTTCTGGGGCGAGGTCTGGACGCTCGCCGCCTGGTGCGAGTCGCGGGCCGACTTCCGCAGATTCCGGATCGACCGCGTCGATGCGCTCGCAGTTCTCGACGAGCGCTTTCGAGACGAGCCCGGCAAGTCGCTCGCCGATCTGCTGCGCGCGGTCGGCGTCGACCGCACGGGCGCGTCGCGCGAGGGCGCCACGGTCGTATCCTTGTCGCCATGCGCGAGCCTTTCGTTCCCGTCCTCGGCCTGCACCACTTCGCCTGGCGCTGCCGCGACTGCGAGGAGACGCGCGCCTTCTACGAAGACCTGCTCGGCCTGCCGCTGGTCCACGTGATCCGCTCCGACGTCGTGCCGAGCACCGGCGAGCACTGCCCCTACGTGCACATCTTCTTTCGCATGGCCGACGGCTCGCACCTCGCCTTCTTCGACCTCGGCGACGACCAGGTCGCCGAGCCGTCGCCGAACACGCCCGCGTGGGTCAACCACATCGCCTTGCGTGTCGAGTCGATCGAGGCGCTGGGCGCAGCCAGGGCTCGGCTCGAGGCGGCCGGCGTCGAGGTGCTCGGCGTCATCGACCACCACATCATCGAATCGATCTACTTCTTCGACCCGAACGGCATCCGCCTCGAGCTGACGGTGCCGACGGCGAGCGCCGAGACGATAGCGCGGCACGCCGGCGAGGCGCACGCGGCCGTGACGTCGTGGTCGCGCGAGAAGCACGCCGCGCTCGGCCGGGAGCGCGACGCGGACCAGCGCGCCGACGCGGCTGCCAACCTCTCGAACTTCGGCGCGATGGACGCCTGAGGGCACGCGCCGACCCGGCGCATTTCACCGTCGCTTCGAGTCCGCTTCATCGGGCGTTCGCCGCCGACCGCAAGACTGGCTCTGCTTCGCCACTTCCGGTCTTCATCCATGAGCTCTCTCATCGTGCACGGCGGCCGCCCGCTTCGCGGCGCCATCTCGCCCTCGGCCAACAAGAACGCGGTGCTGCCGATCCTCTGCGCGACGCTGCTGACGAGCGAGCCCGTGGTCCTGCATCGCGTGCCCGACATCACCGATGTGAGGAAGCTCCTCGCCTTCTTCCGCACGCTCGGATCGACCGTCGACATCGATTTCGCCCGCGGCATCCTGCGCCTGCAGCATGGCAGCGGCATCGCCGACCACGGCGTGCGGCTGCCCGGGCAGATGCGCTCGTCGATCATGCTCGTGCCGGCGTTGCTCGCGCGCTTCGGCCGCGCCCGGCTCGACGACGACGTCACCGGCTGCATCCTCGGCGCGCGCGAGATCGATCCGCACATCGACGTCTTCCTCGCGTTCGGTGCCGAGGTCGAGCGCGGCCGCGGCACGCTCGCCGTGCGCGCGCGGCGGCGTCTCTCGGCCGCCGACCACTGGCCCGACTACGCCTCCGTCACGACCACCGAGAACTTCGTCCTCTGCGCGGCCCTGGCGCGCGGCCGCTCGCGCCTCGTCAACGCCGCGTCGGAGCCGCACGTGCAGGAGTTCTGCGCCTTCCTCGCCGCGATGGGCGCGCGCATCGCCGGCGCCGGCAGCTCGCTGCTGCAGATCGAGGGCACAGGCGCGCTCGGCGGCGCCGAGCACACCTTCGCCGACGACTTCCACGAGGTGGCGACCTTCCTTGCGCTCGGCGCCATCACCGACGGCAGCGTCGCCGTGAAGAACGGATCGGCCGCGCATTTTCCGCTCCTCGACCGGACCTTCGCCAAGTTCGGTGTCGAGCTCGAGCACGGCTCCGACGGCTACAGCCGCGCCCACGCGAGTCGCGGCCTCAAGGTGCGGCCCACGCTCACCGCCGGGCTGATGCAGAAGGTCGAGGCCGCGCCTTGGCCGTACGTGCCGGCCGACCTGCTGCCGATCTTCGTCGCGCTCGGCGCGCGGGCCGAGGGCGAGACGCTGTTCTGGAACAAGGTCTACGAAGGCGCGCTCGGCTGGAGCGGCGAGCTCGCCCGCTTCGGCGTGCCGGTCGACCTGCGCGATCCGCACCGGCTCGTCGTGCGTGGCGGCGTGGCGCTCCGGCCGGCGACGGTCGAGAGCCCGTACATCATCCGCGTCGCGATCGCCTTGCTCATGGTCGCGGCGAGCATCGAGGGGCGCTCGGTCATCCGCCACGCGCTGCCGATCCGGCGCGCGCATCCGCGCTTCGCGGAGAACCTCAACGTGCTCGGCGCCGATGTCGCATGGACCGAGGACGAGACGATCGGTCAGGAGATCGTGGAGGAGGCTGCGGCGCTGCCGCTATCCTAGGTCGCCATGACCGCATCGCCCCCTGAGCGGCGCCTCGCCGCGATCGACGTCCGTCCGGGCGCTGCGATGGAGAGCCAGTCGGGGCTGCAGATGCTCAGGCCGCGCATCTACGGCGCGTACCAGGAGCCGTCGCGTGTTCCGGGTGGAGCAAGGACGCGCACCGGGGCGATCCTCATGCATCCGGCGAGCAACTTCATGGGCCACTACCTGATCGCTCCGCTCGCCGAGCGCGGCATCACCTGCCTCGGTCTCAACTCGCGCTATGCCGGCAACGACACCGTGCTGCTGATGGAACGCGTGCTCCAGGACCTCGGCGCCGGCGTCAAGTTCATGCGCGAGACCCTCGGCTGCGAGCGCGTCGTCCTCGTCGGCAACTCGGGCGGCGCGGCGCTGGCCGCGTACTACCAGGCCGAAGCCGAGCGCTTCACCGCCGAGACGATGGTCGACGGCGATGCCACGCAGATCGTCACGGGCGACCTGCCGCGGGTCGACGGCATCGCCCTCTGCGCGGCGCACGAAGGGCGCTCGCACCTGCTGCTGCGCTGGATCGATCCGTCGCTCGTCGACGAGCACGACCTGCTCTCGATCGACCGCGCGCTCGACATGTACGACGCGGCCAACGGCATCGACGCCGCGGGCACGTCGGCCTCGTACGGCCCGGAGTTCCTTGCCCGCTTCCTGGCGGCGCAGCGCGCGCGCCGCGACCGGATCGAGGCGCGCGTCCGCGCTCGTCTCGCCGAGCTGCGATCGACACCCAGGGCGCCGCGGGACGAAGCGTTCATCGTCTACCGCACGCATGCCGATCCGCGCTGCCTCGACCTCGCGCTCGATGCCAACGACCGCCGTCCCGGGAGCGTCTGGGGCGACGCGCGATCGGTCAACGACTCGGCCAATGCGATGGGCCGCACGACCTCGCTGACCGCCTTTCTCTCGCAGTGGTCGTCGGCCTCGCGCGCCGGCGGTCCCGAGAACCTGGCGCGCACGACGGTGCCGACGCTGCTCCTGACCTATACCGCCGATCAGAGCACCTTCCCGAGCACGCGCGACGCCTGGCTCGTCGCCGGTGGCGACCGGATCCGCAACGTCGACATCGTCGGCGGCGACCACTACCTCGTCGGCCGGCCCGACCTGCAGATCCGGGTTGCCGACGAGATCGCCGCCTTCGCGGGGACGCTATAACGGCCGGGAGCGCCGAACCGCCGGCGTGACCAGACACTGGAGACGACCTTGATGCACGCGCGCCGTTTTCGCACGCTCCTCGCTGCCGGCCTGCTGGCACTCGTGCTGCAGCCGCTGCCCGGCCTTGCCCAGGCGCCCGACCGCGACGGCCAGCGCGACTTCGATTTCGAGATCGGCACGTGGAAGACGCGCGTCTCCCGCCTCGTCAAGCCGCTCACCGGCTCGACCACCTGGGTCGAGCTCGAAGGCACGTCGGTCGTCCGCAAGCTGCTCGATGGCCGCGCCAACATCGTCGAGCTCGACATCAGCGGCCCGTCGGGACGGATCCAGGGCCTGTCGCTGCGCCTCTATGACCTGCGCTCGCGCCAGTGGAGCATCCGCTTCGCGAGCGCCGCCGACGGCGAGCTCGGCGTGGCGACGATCGGCGCGTTCAGGGACGGCCGCGGCGAGTTTTACGACCAGGAGACGTTCGCCGGCCGCGCCGTCCTCGTGCGCAACGTCTGGTCCGAGATCAGCGCCGACCGCTGCCGCTTCGAGCAGGCTTTCTCCGACGACGGCGGCAAGACCTGGGAAGTGAACTGGATCGCGGTCGACACCCGCATCCCGGACGCCGGCCGTGGCTGAGACCTGGAAGTTCGCACCGGCCTACGAGCTGCCGAGCTGGCCGTTCGTCGCCCCGCCCGAGCTCGCGTCGGGCGAGCGCATGCGCCATCCGGTCGTGATCGCCGGCGGCGGCCTCGCAGGCCTCACGCTGGCCTGCGACCTGGCGTTGCGCGGTGTCGCGGTCGTGCTGCTCGACGACGACGACACCGTCGGCGTGCGCGGCGCTTCCTCGCGCGGCATCTGCTACGCACAGAAGAGCCTCGAGATCTTCGACCGCCTCGGCCTCTATGAGCGGATCCGCGCCAAGGGCATCACCTGGTCGGTCGGGCGGACGTTCTCGGGCGGCGACGAGGTCTACGCGTTCAACCTGAAGGACGAGAGCTTCTCGGAGCAACCGCCGTTCATCAACCTGCAGCAGTTCTATCTCGAGTGGTTCCTGGTCGAGCGGATCCTGTCGCTCGCGCCCGATGCGATCCGCTGGAAGCACAAGGTGACGAATGTCGAGCACCGCGATGACGGCGCGGTCGTCCACGTCGCGACGCCCGCCGGCACCTATGCGCTCGAGGCCGACTGGTTCGTCGACGCGACCGGCGCCAACAGCACGATCCGCGAGGCGATGGCGTTGCCCGTGAACCCGTCGCGCAGCACCGACCGCTGGTGCATCACCGACGTGCGCTTCACCAAGCCGTTCGCGGTCGAGCGCTGGACCTGGATCGACGCGCCCTTCAACGAAGGCCGCGCCGTCTGGCAGCACCTGATGGCCGACGACGTCTGGCGCCTCGACTACCAGATGGACGAGGACGCCGACCCCGAGACGATCAGCCGGCCCGAGGTCGCGGGCGAGCGCCTGCGCGCCCAGCTCGGCGCCGACGTCGAGTTCGAGTTCGTCTGGATCGGGCCGTACGGCTACCGCGACCACCTGCTCGAGACCTTCCGCGTCGGCCGGACGCTCTTCATCGGCGACGCGGCCCACGTCGTCTGCCCGTTCGGCGCGCGCGGCGGCAACAACGGCATCCAGGACGCGGCCAACCTCGGCTGGAAGCTGGCGCTCGTCGTGCAGGGCGTGGCGCCGGAGCGGCTCGTCGACAGCTACCACGACGAGCGCTACGCGGCCGCGGCCGAGAACCTGCGCGTCACCAGCCGCACGGCGCGCTTCCTCGCGCCGCGCAGCGCGCACGAGCACCGGATGCGCCGCGCCGTCGTCGCGCTCGCGCGCACGCACGAGTTCGCGCGCCGGCTCGCCAACACCGGGCGCATGGCGCAGGCCAACGCCTATCCACCGTCGCCGTGGGCGCCGGGCGGCGCGCGCTCGCTGCAGAACGTGGCCGTCGGCGAGACGACGGTGATGCACCTGCTCGCCGACGGCACGCGCTTTCTCGCCGTGTGGATCGGCGCGAGCGATGCCGACCTCGCCACGCTCCGCGACGTTGCGGCGCACTGGCCGCTGATCGTGCGAGGCGCCGGTGCCGACGGCGACGTCGCGCGCGTGCTCGGCGTCGGCGCGGGCACGTTCGTGCTCGTCCGGCCCGATGCCTACGTCGCCGCCGAGCTCGTCGCGCCGACAGCCGAGGCCGTCGAGTCCGCGCTGCGGCGCGCGCTGTCGCTGGAGACCGAGTCGCCATGAAGACCGACCTCGCCATCGCCGATCCCGACGGCTTCTACGCCGCGTGGACGGCCGCGCATGAAGGCCTGGGCGAGAGCGAGAGCGCCGACCTCGACGCCCGCCTCCTCCTCCTGCTCGCCAACCAGGTCGGCGACATGGCCGTGCTGCTCGCGTGCATCGCGGCGGCGCGCCGCGCCGGCGACTGACGGCGGTTCACCGCCGTCCCGCGCCGACTTCTCCGAGCTTTCATCGCCGCTGCGCGCACGAGCGCGACAGTGCTCTCACCGCGGCACGGTGCCGCGAAGGGAGAGCGGCAATGTGGCAAGTGCGTTGGAAGACCTGGATCGATGCGGTGCGGGCGAAGCTGGCGCGCCGCCGGCAGCCGGCCGAGCGCGGCGATCGCGGGCTCGACAGCGACGACGAGACGATCGTCGTCAGCAAACGCGGCAGCTTCGATCTGCGCCGTGTGGCGTTGCCGCTCACCGTCGTCGCCCTCGCGGTCGCGTCGGCGGCGGCGCTGGTGATGCATCCGCCCATGCAGGGCGTCGGCCGCGGCGAGGTCGGCGTGCGCATCAACCACCTCACCGGCAACGTCAGCGAGTGGAACGAAGGCAGCGTCTTCGTGCTCCCTGGCTTGCAGCAGATGCGCGTCTTCACCCTCCGCGACCAGAGCTGGCGCGCGGCGCAGATGAGCCGCGCCG
>JAYTHL010000419.1:0-10989 GCA_043732605.1 Rhizobacter sp.
CTGCACTGGATGCGCGGCAAGGGCGCCGTTCCCTACGCCTACACGGCCAACCTCGGCCAGCCCGACGAGCCGGATTACGAGGACATCCCGCGCCGGGCGATGCAATACGGGGCGGAGAAGGCGCGCCTGGTCGACTGCCGCACACAGCTCGCAGCCGAGGGTCTGGCCGCCTTGCAGTGCGGCGCGTTCCACATCTCCACCGCCGGCGTTACCTACTTCAACACCACTCCGCTCGGTCGGGCCGTCACCGGGACGATGCTCGTCTCGGCGATGAAGGAAGATGGCGTCGACATCTGGGGCGATGGCAGCACGTACAAGGGCAACGACATCGAGCGCTTCTATCGCTACGGCCTGCTCGTCAACCCGGCCCTGCGCATCTACAAGCCCTGGCTCGACCAGGCCTTCATCGACGAGCTCGGTGGCCGGGCCGAGATGTCGGCGTTCATGGCGCAGGCCGGATTCGCCTACAAGATGTCCGCCGAGAAGGCGTACTCGACCGACTCGAACATGCTCGGTGCCACCCACGAGGCCAAGGACCTCGAGCAGCTGACGAGCGGCATCACCATCGTCCAGCCGATCATGGGCGTGGCGTCCTGGAAAGACGACGTCGACGTGAAGCGCGAATCGGTGACGGTCCGATTCGACGAGGGCCGGCCGGTCGCGCTGAACGGCGTCGCGTATCCGGGGCTCGTCGAGCTGATCCTCGAGGCGAACCGGATCGGCGGTCGCCACGGCCTGGGCATGAGCGACCAGATCGAGAACCGGATCATCGAGGCGAAGAGCCGCGGCATCTACGAAGCGCCGGGCCTGGCGCTGCTCTTCATCGCCTACGAGCGGCTCGTCACCGGCATTCACAACGAGGACACGATCGAGCAGTACCGCGACCACGGCCGGCGCCTTGGCCGGCTCCTCTACCAGGGCCGCTGGTTCGACCCGCAGGCAATCATGCTGCGCGAGACGGCCGAGCGCTGGGTCGCGCGCGCGATCACGGGCGAGGTGACGATCGAGCTGCGCCGCGGCAACGACTACTCGATCATGAACACCGAGTCGCCCAACCTCAGCTACAAGCCCGAGCGGCTGACGATGGAAAAGGGCGAGTCGAGCTTCTCGCCGCAGGACCGGATCGGCCAGCTGACGATGCGAAACCTGGATATCGCCGACACGCGCGAGAAGCTGCTCACGTATGCGAAGGCGGGGTTGCTCTCGGTCGGCTCGGGGTCGTCGTTGCCGCGCTTGAAGGGCGACGGCGAGTAGCGCCATTCACCGTTCGCCGTCGTCGGGTCCTGGCCGCGGGCAGCATCAGACAACGACCGGCTCGTGCTCCAGCCGAATCCCGAATCGTCCGTAGACGCTTTCCTGGATCGCCCGCGCCAATGTCATCACCTCGGAGCCGATCGCCGCGCCGCGGTTGACGAGCACCAGCGCCTGCTTCTCGTAGACGCCGGCTTCGCCGACCGACTTTCCCTTCCAACCGCAGGCGTCGATCATCCACGCCGCGGCGAGCTTCACGCTGCCGTCGGGCATCGGGTAATGGACGATCTCCGGATCGCGGCCGATGATGTCGCGGCACTGTTCCGGCGTGACGACCGGGTTCTTGAAGAAGCTGCCGGCGTTGCCGATCGTCGCCGGGTCGGGCAGCTTGGCGCGACGGATCGCGCACACCCAGTCGAAGACCGTCCGCGGGTCGGGAGGCGAGATGCCGGTCTCGCTCACCTTCTTCTGCAGCTCGAGATAGCCGAGCACCGGCCGCCACGGCCGCGGCAGGCGAAAGCGCACGCGCGTGATGACGCTGCGAGCGGCAAGCGCGTGCTTGAAGATGCTGTCGCGGTAGCCGAAGGCGCAGGTGTGCGGCCCGAGCGTGACGCTGCGGCCGGTGACGAGGTCGACCGCGTCGAGCGACTCGAAGCGATCCTGCAGCTCGACGCCGTATGCGCCGATGTTCTGCACCGGCGCGGCGCCGACGGTGCCCGGGATCAGCGCGAGGTTCTCGAGGCCCGGGCAGCCCGCGTCGAGCGTGAATGCGACCAGCTCGTGCCAGCTCTCGCCCGCGCCCGACTCGACGATCCACGCGTCGTCGCGCGTCTCGACGACGCGCATGCCCTCGACCTCGACCTTGAGCACGACCTGCGGCATGTCGCGCGTGAGGATGATGTTGCTGCCGCCGCCGAGGATGAACTTGGGCGCGCGGCCGAGCGTCTTGTCGTCGACGACGGCGCGCACGTCGGCATCGCTCGCGATGCGCACGAGCGTCTTGGCGACCGCCGGCAGGCCGAATGTGTTGTAGGGTTTGAGGCTGACCCCCGTGTCGATTTGCATGGGAGAATTTTGGCCCATAAGCGCGACCGCGACGCGAGTCGCAGATCGCAGGAGAGAAGGAATGCCCAGCTTCGATACCGTGCTCGACCCCGATCTGGTCGAGGTGAAGAACGCCGTCGATCAGGCGGCCAAGGAAATCGCGACGCGCTTCGACTTCAAGGGCTCGTCGTCGCGCGTCGAGCTGAAAGACAAGGAGATCACGCTCTTCGCCGACACCGACTTCCAGCTCGGCCAGGTCGCCGACATCCTGATCGCCAAGCTCACCAAAAGGAACGTCGACGCGCGCTTCATCGACCGCACAGCGAAGATCGAGAAGATCGGCGGCGACAAGGTCAAGCAGCTGCTCGTCGTCAGGAGCGGGATCAACGCCGAGACCGCGAAGAAGCTGCAGACCGCCATGAAGCAGAGCAAGCTCAAGGTGCAGGCTGCCATCCAGGGCGACACGGTGCGCGTCACCGGCGCCAAGCGCGACGACCTGCAGGCGGCGATGGCGCTGATCCGCAAAGACGTCGCCGACCAGCCGCTCTCGTTCAACAACTTCCGCGACTGAGCCGATGCGCGCACCGCTGCTCGCCGCGCTGCTGCTGTCCGTCGTCGCGACATCCGCGTCGGCACAGGCGGTGTCGATGGGTGGCAGCCTCGGCAACAACGCGCTCCTCGTCATCGACGGCAAGCCGCGCAATGTCGCCGTCGGCGCGACCGTCGATGGCGTGCGCCTCGTCAGCGTGTCGGGCAACGACGCCGTCGTCGAGGTCAAGGGCCAGCGCGTGACGCTCCATCTCGGCGGTGCGCAGGTCAACCTCGGCGGCAAGCAGAGCGAAGGCTCGGGCAAGCAGATCGTGCTCACCGCCGACAGCGGCGGCCACTTCTACGCCAACGGCTCGATCAACGGCAGGTCGGTGCGCTTCGTTGTCGACACCGGCGCGACCACGGTCGCGATGAGCCAGGACGAGGCCGATCGCCTGGGCCTCGACTACAAGAACGGCCCGCGCGGCATGAGCCGCACCGCGAACGGCGTCGTGCCGTTCTACCGCACGTCGCTCTCGGCGGTGCGCATCGGCGACGTCCAGATCTACAACGTCGAGGCGTCGGTGCTGCCCGGGCAGATGGGCTACATCCTGCTCGGCAACAGCTTTCTCACCCGCTTCCAGATGAAGCGCGAGAACGACGTCATGACGCTCGACATGCGCTTCTGACGCGCGCCCCGCCGCTGTCACGCCGAGGACACGGCAAATCGAACGATCGTGCTAAAACGCGTCCGACCAATGCCGATTCGCTGAACTCCGGAGACTTCGATGGACCTCGCCTTCACGCCTGAGGAACAGGCCTTTCGCGAACAGATTCGCGGCTGGGTCGCCGCCAACCTGCCGAAGGAGATCAGCGCCAAGGTGCGGAGCTCGATCCGCCTGAGCCGCCACGACCTGCAGCGCTGGGCCAAGATCCTGGGCAAGCAGGGCTGGCACGGCTGGGGCTGGCCGAAGCAGTTCGGCGGCCCGGGCTGGACCGCGATCCAGAAGCACCTGTTCGAGGAAGAGACTGCCCTGGCCGGCGCGCCGCGCGTGATCCCGTTCGGCCCGGTGATGGTCGCGCCGGTGATCATGGCGTTCGGCACGCCCGAGCAGCAGCAGCGCTTCCTGCCCGGCATCCAGAGCGGCGAGGTGTGGTGGAGCCAGGGCTACAGCGAGCCGGGCTCGGGCTCCGACCTCGCGTCGCTGAAGACGAAGGCGGAACGGCGCGGCGACACCTACATCGTCAACGGCCAGAAGACCTGGACCACGCTCGGCCAGTACGGCGACTGGATCTTCTGCCTGGTGCGCACGAGCAGCGACGGCAAGCCGCAGACGGGCATCAGCTTCCTCCTCATCGACATGAAGAGCCCCGGCATCACTGTGCGCCCGATCATCACGATGGACGGCGAGCACGAGGTCAACGAGGTCTGGTTCGACAACGTCGAGGTCCCGGCCGACCAGCTCATCGGCGAGGAGAACAAGGGCTGGACCTATGCCAAGCACCTGCTCGCGCACGAGCGCGCCAACATCGCCGACGTCAACCGCGCCAAGCGCGAGCTCGAGCGGCTGAAGAAGATCGCCGCCGCCGAAGGCGTCTACGACGACGGGCGCTTCCGTGACCAGATCGCGCTGCTCGAGGTCGATATCGTCGCGCTCGAGATGATGGTGCTGCGCGTGCTCTCTGCGGAAAAGAGCGGCAAGGCCGCGCTCGACGTCGCGGGCCTGCTCAAGATCCGCGGCAGCGAGATCCAGCAGCGCTACAGCGAACTGATGATGCTGGCCGCCGGGCCGTCGGCCGTGCCATTCGTCCAGGAAGCGATGGAGGCCGGCTGGCAAGGCGACCAGGTCGGCGCGACCTTCGTCGCCCCCTTGACCGGCACCTACTTCAACATGCGCAAGACGACGATCTACGGCGGGTCGAACGAAGTGCAGCGCAACATCGTCGCGCAAACCGTGCTCGGGAGCTGACCATGGACTTCGACTTCTCCGACGACCAGGAAATGCTGCGCGACTCGGTGCGCAAGTGGGTCGAGCGCGGCTACGACTTCGAGCGGCGCAGGAAGGTCGTCAAGGCTGGCGGCTTCTCGCGCGAGGCCTGGCAGGAGATCGCCGACCTCGGCATCTGCGGCCTGCAGGTACCCGAGGCGCAAGGCGGGCTCGGCCTCGGCCCTGTCGACGCGATGGTGGTCATGGGCGAGCTCGGCCGCGGCCTCGTGCTCGAGCCCTACGCTGCCGTCGCGCTGGTCGCGACCAGCCTGCTCGAAGCGGGACACGTGCCGTCGGCCGCGCTCTGGCTGCAAGGCATCGCCGAAGGCAAAGAGATCGTGGTCCTCGCCCACGAGGAGCGGCATTCGCGCTATCGGCTGAACCACGTCGAGACCAAGGCCGTCCACGACAACGGAACATGGCAGCTGACCGGCACGAAGACCGTCGTCCCCGCCGGGGGCGCGGCGGGCGCGTTCATCGTTTCGGCGCGCGCCTCGGGCGAGGTCGACGACGGCGCCGGTGTCGCGCTCTTCCTCGTCTCCAGGGGCGAACGCGGCGTCGAGGTGAAGACGAACCCGACACAGGACGGCGCGAGCGCGTCCGAGCTCGTGCTCGCCGGTGCGAGCGCGATCGAGCTGCTGGCCGCGGGACCTGCGCTCGCCGCGCTCGAGCGCGCCGCCGACATCGGTATCGCGGCGCTTTGCGCCGAAGCGGTTGGCGCGATGGACAAGCTGGTCGCGATCACGGTCGAGTACATGAACACGCGGAAGCAGTTCGGCACGACGCTCGCCAACTTCCAGGCGCTGCGCCATCGCATCGCCGACGTGAAGATGCAGCTCGAGCTGGCGCGCTCGATGAGCTTCTTCGCGACGCTCAAGCTCGGCGAGGAGCCGGCGGCGCGACGACGCGCGCTGGCACAGGCGAAGCTGCAGCTCGGCACGTCGATGCGCTTCGTCGGCCAGCAGTGCATCCAGCTGCACGGCGGCATCGGCGTCACCGACGAGTATTCGGCGAGCCACTACTTCAAGCGCCTGACGGTGATCGAGATGACCTTCGGCGACACGCTGTTTCAGCTCGGCGAGGTGTCGCAGCGGATGCAGCCGACGGCAGGCGTGTTTGCCTGACGAGGCGAGGTGATGCCCCCACGCTCCCTGCGCTCGCTGCCCCCCGAGGGGGCGTCGACGGGTTTGGGGCGGCCCGGCACCCGGCGATGACCGGCAGCCTGACCGCCGTCGCCGGCCTCGAGGTCGGCCACTTCACCGACCCGCGCCGGCCGACCGGCTGCACCGTGATCCTCGCGCGCGGCGGCGCGGTCGCCGGCGTCGACGTGCGCGGTGCGTCGCCGGGCACGCGCGAGACCGATCTGCTCGATCCGGTCAACGCGATCGACACGGTTCACGCAATCGTGCTCGCAGGCGGCAGCGCCTTCGGACTCGATGCCGCGGGCGGCGTGATGCGCTGGCTCGACGAGCGCGGCATCGGCGCGCGCATCGGTGAACGGCCTGGCGCCGACGGGTGCGCACCGATCATCGTGCCGATCGTTCCGGCAGCGATCCTCTTCGACCTTTGGGTCGGCGATCCGCGCATCCGTCCCGACGCCGCCGCGGGCTACGCGGCGTGCGAGGCAGCGTCGCGCGCTGCGCCCGCCGAAGGCAACGTCGGCGCCGGCGCGGGCGCGTCGGTCGGCAAGCTGTTCGGCATCGAGCGCGCGATGAAGGGCGGCGTCGGAACTGCATCGATCACGGTCGGCGCGATCACTGTGTCGGCGCTGGTCGCGGTCAACGCGATCGGCGACGTGGTCGATCCGGTCACGCGGCAAGTCGTCGCCGGCGCGCGCAGCGTCGACGGCAAGTCGCTGCTCGGGACAATGGCGGCGCTGCGCCGCGGCGAGCTGCCGCCGGCGCTGGCGACGCAAGCCGGCGCGGCGACGACGATCGCCGTCGTCGCCACCGATGCGATCCTCACCAAGTCGCAGGCGACCAAGGTCGCGCAGATGGCGCACGACGGCCTGGCGCGCAGCATCGAGCCGGTCCACACGATGGGCGACGGCGATGTCGTCTTCGCACTTGCGACCTGCGCATCCGGTCAACCCGCGGCGACGACGCTCGTCGGCGCGCTCGCCGCCGACGTCCTCGCCGAAGCGGTGCTTCGCGCGGTGCGCGCCGCGCGCGGCATCGCCGGCGCCGGCCTGCCCGATCTGCCGGCGAGCTCGGATCTGGCGGCCGCCAAGCGTTGAAGCTCGGCCAGCTGCTCTTCACGCAGGGCTTCGGCACGCGGCGCGAGTGCGGCGGACTGATCGCGCACGGACTCGTCGAAGTCATCGAACGAGGAGAGACCGGCACTGTGCAGGACTGGGTCGTCGCCGACGATCCCGCGCTCGAGCTCGGCGATCCGGCAGACCTGCAGTTCCGCGTCCGTGGCGAACGCTGGACGTACCACGAGCGCGCGCTGATCGTGCTCCACAAGCCGGCAGGCTACGAGTGCTCGGCCAAGCCGCGCCACCATCCGAGCGTGCTGTCGTTGCTGCCAGCGCCGCTGCGCGCGCGCGGCGTGCAGCCGATCGGCCGGCTCGACGAGGACACCACCGGCGTGCTCCTCTTCACCGACGACGGCGCGCTCGTCCACCGGCTCACGTCGCCGAAGCATCACGTCGCCAAGGTGTACGAGGTGCGCTGCAAGCATCCGGTCGACGCCGATCAGGTCGCGCGCCTGCTCGCCGGCGTGCTCCTCCACGACGACGACGAGACGGTGCGCGCCGCCGCCTGCGAAGCGATGGGCGAGCACGCGTTGCGTCTGACGCTCACCGAGGGCAAGTACCACCAGGTCAAGCGCATGGTCGCCGCGGTCGGCAACCGGGTCGAAGGACTCGAACGCAGCGCGTTCGGCAGCGTGCGCCTCGACGGCCTCGCTCCAGGCGCGTGGCGATGGGCGGACGCGGACGCTGGCGCGCGATGACTTCCTACATCGCCATGCGCTCTACGCCGGTCGCGCCGCCTTCGGCCGGTGCTTACGCTCTCTTCGTTGCACCCTCACTTGGAGATCGACATGGGCAAGTACTTCATTGGTTGGATCCTCGGCGTGCCGGTCGTCGTGCTCGCCGGCATCTACGTCGTCAGCCACCTGTTCTGACCGTGGCCAAGATGTCTTCGTTTCATCCGTTGCGGATCCTGGCCAGCGCGGCTCTAGCGGGCGCACTCGGTGTGGCTCCTGGGCTGGCCTCCGCGCGTGGGTGCGTGACTGGCGCCGCTGCCGGCGGCGTGGCGGGCCACGTGCTCGGTCACCACGCCATCATCGGCGCCGCGGCGGGTTGCGCGATCAATCACCACCGCGATGCGGTCAAGGACAAGAAGGCTGCGCAGGCTCCGGCGCCTGTCCCGGCAGCGCCTCCTGCGTCCCCGGAGCCGCCGGCCCCGCCGAGATGAAGGCTGCGACTAGGGGTCGCCTGGCAAGGTCCGACGGAAGTCGCCGGGCGCGCTCGGCGGCTGTTTCGTTTCAGTCTGAGAGCCGGACGGCGGCGTAGCCTTCGCCTGGAAGACATACAGCATTTCCGCCTCACGACGACGCGCCTGCGCATCGCGCAGCGCGGCCCACCTGCTGTAGAGCCACCAGCCGCTGACCAGCATCAGCAATACGAAGAGCACGCCGAAACCCATCGTCGTCATCCGGTCATGAAGTCGGAGAATTCTCGTCAAGCGCGCGACACGGTCGACGCCGGTCGTCCTGCGAAACGAACCCTTCGGTCGAGCGTTCGACAATTGCCGACCGGCGCGCTTCGCGGCGTCGCCCTCTTCCTCTGCGTCGGTGCGCTGTGGGGTGCTGCGGCCGCTGCCGACGTTTACCGCTGGGTCGACGAGCGCGGCGTCCCGAACGTCTCCGACGTCGTCCCCGAGAAGTACAAGAAGATCGCGCAGCGGATCGACACCTCGTCGTCCGAGCTCGACGAGCCGACCCGGCGCGCCGCGGCCGCGCGGGCCGCAGCGATCGCCAGCGCAGCCGCGTCGGGCGCAGGACGGGTCGCAGCCACGAACGCGCGACAAGGCGGTTCGGTCGCGACACCGCTCTCGGCGTCGCACTCCGCTTCCGCGGCTGCATCGGCGGCCGGCGATGGCGACGACTGCGCGACGCTGCAGCGGCGCTACAAGGAAAGCCAGGACTGCTTCGGGCCGCAGCCGCGCACGATCACGGGCGCGATCAACGGCGCGCGATCGCCGCAGTGCCTGGTCGTGGTCGACCCATCGCCGAAGTGCGGCCTGCCCGATGGCGGAGAGGCACCCCCGGCCACCGCGCCCTGATCGAACGCGGGCCGCGGCCCCGAGTTGCGCGCCGCGATAATCCGCGGCCATGCATGTCTTCCGCAGCCACAGGCACCGCGGCCTCGCCGCACGCTGCGCGCTCACGATCGGCAACTTCGACGGCGTGCACCGCGGCCACCAGGCGATGCTCGCGCTGCTGGTGTCCGAAGCGTCGCACCGCGGACTTCCGGCGACGGTCCTCACCTTCGAGCCCAACCCGCGCGACTACTTCGCCCGCCGCGCCGGCACACCCGACGCCGCACCCGCACGCATCGCGACGCTGCGCGACAAGGTCGTCGAGCTCGGCCGATGCGGCATCGAGCAGGTCGTCGTCGCGCGCTTCGACGCGGCGTTCGCGGCGCAGACGCCGGCCGCGTTCATCGACGACGTCATCGTGGGCGGACTGAACGCGCGCTACGTCCTGGTCGGCGACGACTTCCGCTTCGGCGCGCGCCGCGCCGGCGACTACGCGATGCTCGACGCCGCCGGTCAGGCGCGCGGCTTCGACGTCGCGCGGATGATGAGCTACGAGGTCCACGGCCAGCGCGTCTCGAGCTCGGCCGTGCGCGCCGCGCTCGCCGAGGGCGACATGAGGCGCGCCGCGGCGCTGCTCGGGCGGCCGTACAGCATCAGCGGTCGCGTCATCCACGGTGCGCGCCTCGGCCGCGAGCTCGGCGCGAGCGCGCCCGGACGCGACGACGGCTTTCGCACCTTGAACCTGCGCTTCCCGCACGCCCGCCCAGCGGCGATGGGCATCTTCGTCGTCCGCGTACACGGCCTCGGCGACAAGCCGCTCGACGGCGTCGCCAGCCTCGGGCGCCGTCCGACCGTCGACGACAGCGGTCGCGTGCTGCTCGAAGTGCACTGCTTCGAGTGGCCCGCGGGGCTCGGCGCCGAGGGGGGCTACGGTAAACTCGTCGCCGTGGAACTCCTCAAGAAGCTGCGCGACGAAGTGCGCTACGACTCGCTGGCCGAGCTCACCGACGCGATCCGCCGCGACGCTGTCGATGCGCGCGCGCACCTCTCCGCCGAGCTCGCCGAGCACGCCGCGACCGGGCGGCAGACGACGCGCGACCGAATTTGATCCGCGCGAGCGTCGCGCCGCGACGCGACATCGCCGCGATCGATCGCCTGCCGATGGTCGCCCGCCACCTTGCCCTCGCCGGCCGACAGCACGTCGAGCCGGCGGCCACCCGAAAGATCCGCCGCCATGGCTGACGCGCCTTCCGCCTCGACCGCTTCCGCGAGTCCTGCCGCCGGGTCGATCGACTACCGATCGACCCTGAACCTGCCCGAGACGCCGTTCCCGATGCGCGGCGACCTGCCCAAGCGCGAGCCGGGCTGGGTCAAGCAATGGAGCGACGACGGCGTCTACCAGCGCCTGCGCGACGCGCGCCATGGCAAGCCGCGCTTCGTCCTGCACGACGGGCCGCCGTACGCCAATGGACAACTCCACATCGGCCACGCCGCCAACAAGATCCTGAAGGACATGATCGTCAAGGCGCGCCAGCTCGCCGGCTTCGACGCGCGCTACACGCCGGGCTGGGACTGCCACGGCCTGCCGATCGAGAACGCGATCGAGAAGCTGTTCGGCCGCAGCCTGTCGCGTGACGAGGTGCAGGCGAGGAGCCGCGTCTACGCGACCGAGCAGATCGCCCAGCAGATGGCCGACTTCAGAAGAGTCGGCGTGCTCGGCGACTGGGAGCATCCGTACCGGACGATGGACTTCGGCAACGAGGCGAACGAGATCCGCGCGCTGAAGCGCATCGTCGAACGCGGCTTCGTCTACCGTGGCCTGAAGCCGGTGTACTGGTGCTTCGACTGCGGCTCGTCGCTGGCCGAGTTCGAGATCGAGTACGCCGACAAGAAGTCGCAGACCGTGGACG
>JAYTHL010000420.1:0-3372 GCA_043732605.1 Rhizobacter sp.
CTACGCGAACAACCGGCGCTACGTGGCCAATGTGGCGCAGCGTGTCGAGGCCGTGCAGCAGCTCGTGCAGACCACACCGAACCGCTACGCGCCCGACCTTCTGCCGATCGTGCCCGCACTCGAAGCGACACGCCTGCTCGCGAGCACGGGCGCCTTTGATGCGGTGCCGTGGTCGCTCGGCTACGGCCTGTTCCAGGGCCGCAAGCTTGACAGTGCGGCGCGCGCCGCCTACGAGCACATGCTGGTCGACGCGGTGCAGCCGCGTCTCGCGTTGCGCGTCGAAGAGCAGCTGCGCCAGGGCGGCGCGGCGACCGAGTCGCAATACGAAGCGTTGAAGACCTACCTGATGTTGCGCGACCCACAGCGCTTCGACGCGAAGGCGCTGAAAACCTACCTCGAACACAACTGGGATGCGCGCCTCGCGCGCGAACTGAGCAACGATCAGCGCGCGCAGCTGAGCCAGCACCTCGACGCGCTGCTCGCGCTCGGCCCGGTCGTCTCGCCGGTGCCCGAAGACGCGGCGCTGGTCGCCGCTACGCGCGCTCAGATCACGCGCGTGGCACTGCCGCAGCGCGTCTACAACCGCATGCGCCAGCGCGGGCTGGGTGCCGCCTTCCCCGAATTCACGATCTCGCGCGCCGCCGGCACCAACGCGTCGCTGGTGTTCGCGCGCACCAGCGGCAAGCCGCTGACGCAGGGCGTGCCGGGGTTGTTCTCGCTCGCGGGCTATCGCGACGGCTTCCAGAACGAGGTCGGCAAGGTCAGCGCCGAACTCGCAGACGAACAGGGCTGGGTGCTCGGCGTGACCGAGCCGGCGAAGAGCGCCGCGGCGGCAGCCGTCACGGGCGGCGACTCGCTCGTCGACAACGTGCGCTACCTCTACCTGAACGACTACGCGAGCGCGTGGGAAGCCTTCATCGCCGACATCCGCATCGTGCCGCTGACGAGCCTGACGCAATCGATCCAGACCGCGCGCATGCTCTCGGCGCCCGACAGCCCGTTCCCGGTGCTGATGCGGGCGCTGTCGCGCGAGACCACGCTGGGCGCCGGCGCAGACAAGTCGGCGATCGGCAAGGCGAAGGCCCAGGCGAGCGACTTCATCAAGAAGGGCAGCGACAAGATCAAGGACATCATCGCCACGCCGAAGCTGCTGCCTTCCGGCCTGCCGCAGGAAAGCATCGTCGACGATCGCTTCGCGAAGCTGCGCCAGTTCGTGACTGTGCCCGAAGGCGGCAAAGCGCCGGTCGACGACACGGTGCTGCTGATCGGCGAGGTCTACAACCAGCTGCAGGTGGTGAAGACCGCAATGGACAGCAAGGTCGTGCCGCCGCCCTCGCCGGTCGCCGACAAGGTCAAGGCCGACGCGCCGCGCCTTCCCGAGCCGGCGCTCTCGATGGTCACCGCGCTCGGCAACAGCAGCGCGAGCGTCTCGCAGATCATGATGCGGCAGAACCTCAGCGAAGAGGTGCGCGCGCAGGTCGGCGAGTTCTGCAACCAGGCGATCGCGCGGCGCTATCCGGTCGACAAGGGCGCGACGCTCGACGCGACCCCGGCCGACTTCGCGCTGGTCTTCGGCCCGGGCGGCAAGTTCGACCGGCTGGTGCAGGACAAGCTCGCGCCCTACATCGACACCGCCGCGCGGCCCTCTTGGCGATTCAAGCCGGTCGGCGGCACGCCGCTGGGCACCGACCTCGGCACGCTGCCGCAGTTCCAGCGCGCGTCGGTGATCCGCGAGACCTTCTTCCCGGCCGGCAACGCGGTGTCGATCGTCCTCGATTTCAAGCCGGTCGACATGGACAACGAGCTCAAGATGTTCACCCTCGATGTCGATGGCCAGATCGTGCGCTACGCCCACGGCCCGCAGATGCCGATCCACGTGACGTGGCCCGGGCCGCGCGGCAGCTCGCAGGTGCGGGTGCAGATCTCGCCGGCCAGCGCGAGCGGTACCTCGGGCATGACCACCGAGGGCCCGTGGGCGCTGTTCCGCATGTTCGACAAGGCCGCGCGCATCGAGCCGGGCACCTCGCCCGAGAAGTTTCGTGTCACCTTCGATGTCGACGGCCGCAAGACGGTATTCGACGTGACGACGAGCAGCGTGCGCAACCCGTTCACCCTGCGCGAGCTGAAGGACTTCTCGTGCCCGTCGAGCCTGTGAGCGCAGCCGCAGAGACCAGCGCACGCGACGCGCCCGGTTGGTACGGGAAAATTTCGACGCTCGGCGATTTCGCGCAGCGGCGGCTGCCGGTCGAGTTCGTGCAGGCGAGCGACGCATGGCTGTCGCGGGCGATGGTCGCGTGCCCTCAGCAGCTCGGCGAGCATTGGCTCAATGGCTACCTGACCTCGCCGGTGATGCGCTTCGCGTGGGCACCGGGCGTGGCGGGCGGGGCTGACGCGAGCTGGTGGTTCGGTGTGCTAATGCCGAGCTGCGACAACGTCGGCCGCTACTTTCCGCTGCTGATCGCGCAGCGCCGCACGCGCCCGCCGCTCGACCGCATTGCACTCGATCACCTCGAGCTGTGGTTCGAGCACCTCGCCAAGGCCGCGACCCGCACGCTCGCCGCACGCGCCACGATCGAGAGCTTCGAGCAGGCGCTGGGCGAAGCGCCGCCGTGGCCGTCGGCGGCTGCAGTCGCGGCCTTGTCGACGCTGGCGCCTTGCGCCGCCGTGGGCGGCGTGAGCTACGCCTTCGGCCACCGCGTGACGATGAGCCAATGGCTGCACGCGATCGCCCTCGACGAACTGCACGCACGCTTCACCGGCTGCTCGATCTGGTGGCGCCAGGGCGACGCCACGCGCGACACCGAGGCCGAGGTGGTACGGGGCCTGCCGGAGCCGGCGGCGTTTGCGCAGATGCTGTTGGGTTGAGGCTCCGGGCGCGACCGCTCAGCCGGCGTCGAGCGGCGCCGGAACGGTCAGCTGGGTGTCGACCATCGACTGGGTCGACTCCGCCGGGTCGGTGACCCAGACCGCGATCGCGCTGAAGTTGTCCTGCCCTAGCGTGGCCTGCGCGAGGATGAGTTCGCGCATCGCGTCGAGCCAGCCCTGCGGCGTGTCGGCATCGGTCAGCGTGGAAATGATCTGCGCATCGGTCAGCCCGCCCCACCATCCATCGGTGCAGAGCAGAAAGGCATCACCGTCGTCGAGCGACACCGGCTGCGCCAAGGTGTGCGGCTCCAGGCTGTCCTGCATGCCCACGGCCGCGAGCAGCTGGTTTTTCATCGGGTGATTCAGCGCCTGTTGCGGCGTCAGGATGCCGCCTTCGAGCATGCGCTGCACCACGCTGTCGTCGGCGGTGACGAGATCGACCGCGCCGTAGCGCATCCGGTACAGGCGCGAGTCGCCGACGTGCGACCAGACGCAGCGGTCGTGGCG
>JAYTHL010000421.1:0-3349 GCA_043732605.1 Rhizobacter sp.
AGGCGCGACCGTCGGCGGCCCGCTGGAGCACACCGTCGAGCTCGCTCGCCTCGAGGACCGCGACGTGCAGCGGTCCGCCGCGCCAGGCGCGCCACAGGTTGACGTAACCGAGCGTCAAGCGCACGTTCTTCGCGAGCAGCATGTGCGGCGCAGGACTCCACGACGGGGCGCCGATCTCGATCGCGTCCGCCTGCACGCGCAGGCTGCCGATGAGGCCGATGCGGACCCTCGACGGCGTCGCAGGGTCGTCGCTGAACGTGACCGTGCGGTCGAGCGTCTTCGCGAGCTCGCGTTGCACTGGGCCGACCAGGAAGGGCCAGCCTAGCGCCTCGCACACGCCGATCGCCACGACCAGCGCAGCGGCGGTTCCGATCACGAGCAGCGGCCAGCGGATGCCTGCGCGCCAGGACGCGAGCGGATTTTTCATGTCCGCTATTGTCCGGTGCGATCGACGCCGCTCCATCGGTGCGGACCGGCGGGCACTGTGGGCTCGCTCCTACACCCGGTGGGCCAGGGCGTCGGGATTGATCAGCGTCGGCGGCGCAGTGGTCGCCGCCGGGTCGAGCATGCAGATCAGGTTGTGTGCCGCCAGGGAGGCCATCGCCCGGCGCGTCGCGTCGCTGGCGCTCGCGATGTGGGGCGTGAGCACGACGTTCTTCAAGGCGAGCAGATCGGGATGCACGTTCGGCTCGTCCTCGAAGACGTCGAGCCCGGCCGCGGCAATCCGGCCTTCGCGCAGGGCGGCAGCCAGCGCGACGTCGTCGACGATGCCGCCGCGCGCGATGTTGACCAGCGTCGCGCTCGGCTTCATCAGCGCCAGCTCGGGCGCGCCGACGATGTGATGCGACTCGGCGCTGTACGGCACGACGATCACCAGGTGATCGCAGTCGCGCAGCAGCTCCCCGCGGCTGACGTAGCGCGCACCGAGCCCGGCCTCGATCGCGGTGTCGAGGCGCGAGCGGTTGTGATAGATCACCTTCATCCCGAAGCCGAGCGCGCCGCGCTTCGCGACGCCCTGCCCGATCCGGCCCATGCCGAGCACGCCGAGCGTCGTGCCGTGGACATCGCTGCCGGCGAAGAGGTCGATGGTCCACTTGGTCCAATCGCCGCGGCGCAGGTAATGCTCGCTCTCGGTGACGCGCCGCGCCGCCGCGAGCAGAAGCGCGAAGCCGAAGTCGGCGGTCGTCTCGGTGAGGACGCCGGGCGCGTTCGAGAACGTGACGCCGCGTTCAGTGCAGGCGGCGAGGTCGACGTTGTTGTAGCCGACCGCCATGCTCGCGACGGCGCGAAGCTGCGGGCAGCGCTCGAGCACCGTGTGGTCGATCGGATTCGTGCTCGTGATGAAGGCGCCGTCCTTGCCCTGCAGCCGCTCGATCATCTCGTCGCGGCTCCATTCGACGTCGGCTTGGTTGGCCTCGACCTCGAAATGCGCCGCGAGACGCTCGAGGATCTCGGGAAAGACGCGCCGGCAGACCAGGATCGAAGGCTTCATGGCGACGCCGATCAGGAGAGGAAGGTGGCGAAGCTCGACACCGGCTCGCGCTCGGTGACGAGGCTGTTCTCGATCGCCTTCGGGTCGGCGACGCCGAGCGACATGCCGCAGACCAGCTGTTCGTTGTCGGGCGCGCCGAGCTCGTCCATGATGATCCTGTGGAACTGCGTGAACGCCGCCTGCGGGCAGGTGTCGAGGCCGTGACCCCGCGCCGCGACCATCACGCTCTGCAGGAACATTCCGAAGTCGAGCCAGCTGCCCTGGCGCATGGTGCGGTCGATCGTGAACATGAGCCCGACCGGCGCATCGAAGAAGCGGTAGTTGCGGCGGTGCTGGGCGTGCATCCGCTCCTTGTCGGTCTTGGCGATGCCGAGCAGGGTGTACAGGTCCCAGCCGACCTTCCTGCGCCGGTCGACGAATGGCGATCGCCATTCGGTCGGGTAGTAGGCGTACTCCTCGATGTGCAGCGCGCGCTCCTCGGGATCGTCGTAGGCGGCGACGAGGCGATCCGACATCGCCTTCAGCGGCGCGCCGGTCAGCACGTAGGTCTTCCACGGCTGGGTGTTGGTGCCCGAGGGCGCACGCGCTGCGATCTCGAGGATGCGCTCGATCGTCGCCCGCGGGACGGGCGTCGGCAGGAAGGCGCGGATGGAACGGCGCGTCGTGATCGCCTCCTCCACGGCCGAGGTCGATTGGGCGGAGACGGTCACTGGAGTTCCTTTGCGAGGGCGAGCAGACCGGCGGGGAGCGGCACCGGACGGCGCGTCCCGCGGTCGACGTAGACGTGGATGAAGTGGCCGCGCGCGGCAGTCTCTGGCGCGCCGGCGGCGAAGATGCCGATCTCGTAGCGGATGCTCGATGCACCGACGTGCGACACCGCGAGTCCGGCCTCGACCGGCTCCGGGAACGCAAGCGAGGCGAAGAAGTTGCAATGCGTCTCGACGACCAGGCCGATGACTTCGCCGCCGGCGATGTCGAGCAGGCCGGCGCCGACGAGCACCGAGTTCACGGCGCTGTCGAACAGGCTCAGGTAGACGACGTTGTTGAGGTGGCCGTAGGCGTCGTTGTCGCTCCAGCGTGTCGTCAGCGGGACGAAGCGGCGGTAGTGCGATCGGGGTGCGGCGGACGGCCGCGCGGTCGCGCCGTCGGCGGTCGGTTGTCGGGAGTTCATCGTCAGGGATTGTCGACGGCGGCGACGGCGTGGTCGCTTCGCCGATCGTCGAGCGAGCGGACCGATGCGTCCGGCACCGCGTCGCCCCAGCGGCGCCACGCGTCGATGGCGGCCTCGATCGTCGCCGCCTGGATCGCGACGGTGATGTCGAGGTCGTGGCCGTAGCCGCCGGCCATCGCGAGCGCAACCGGGATGCGGCGCGCGCCGAGCCCGGCGAGCACGCGCCGGTCGCGCTCCAGCAGGCCGGCGGCGCTCAGCTTCAGCCGGCCGAGGCGATCGCCTTCGTGCGGATCGGCGCCGGCCAGATAGAAGGCGAGGTCGAAGGGCCGCGCGACGTGCTCGCGCCAGAGCGCTGCGAGCGCGGCGTCGAGCGCGACGAGGTACTCGGCATCGGCGCAACCGTCGGGCAGCGCGACGTCGAGGTCGCTGCTTGCCTTCCTGAACGGGAAGTTCTTCGCGCCGTGCAGCGAGAGCGTGAAGACGCTGTCGTCGCCGGCGAAGATGGCGGCGGTGCCGTCGCCCTGATGCACGTCGAGGTCGACGACGACGATCCGCAGCGGCACTTCCGACTGCAGCCGGCGCGCGGCGACCGCGACGTCGTTGAACACGCAGTAGCCGCTGCCGCGCGCCGCTGACGCGTGGTGCGTGCCGCCGGCAAGGTTCGCGGCGACGCCCTCGGCGAGCGC
>JAYTHL010000422.1:0-3328 GCA_043732605.1 Rhizobacter sp.
GAAGATGCGCACGTAGGCCGCGAACATCACGTCGTAGCTCAGGCGCGCGGCGTTCAGATCCCGGTCGAAGGAATACGCGTCCTTCATCGTGAACTCGCGACCGCGCATCACACCGAAGCGCGGCCGACGCTCGTCGCGGAACTTGGTCTGGATGTGATAGAAATTCTTCGGCAGCGCGCGGTAGCTGCGCAGCTCCTGGCGGGCGATGTCGGTGATGACCTCTTCGCTCGTCGGCTGGATCACGAAGTCGCGGTCGTGCCGGTCCTTCACGCGCATCAGCTCGGGTCCGTACTTCTGGAAACGCCCCGATTCCTGCCAGAGCTCGGCCGGCTGCACGACCGGCATCAGCAGCTCGATCGCGCCGGCGCGGTTCATCTCCTCGCGCACGATCGCCTCGATCTTGCGGATGACGCGCAAGCCCATCGGCATGTATGTATAGATGCCGGCAGAGAGCCGCTTGATGAAGCCGGCGCGCAGCATGAGCCGGTGGCTCGCGACCTCGGCGTCGGCCGGGGCTTCCTTCAGGGTGGAGATGAAGAACTGGCTGGCTTTCATCGGCGGTCGTGGGCGCGTTGGTGCGTTCACTGGCCGCCGGAAGGCATCGTGCGCCGGTCGGCCGAAGGGCGCGAGGGTTTGACTCGCGTCATGCCGGTGCAATAATCGGTCAACGCAAGAATCGAGGTTGATTATGCTCGACCGTGATGGGTTCAGACCCAACGTCGGCATCGTCCTGCTCAACCCGAAGAACCAGGTGTTTTGGGGCAAACGGATACGCACCCACTCCTGGCAGTTCCCGCAAGGGGGCATCAATTACGGCGAGACGCCCGAGCAGGCGATGTTCCGCGAGCTCCACGAAGAGGTGGGGCTGACTCAAGACCACGTGCGCGTCGTTGCGCGCACGCGCGACTGGCTGCGCTACGAGGTGCCCACGCACTTCATCCGGCGCGACGCGCGCGGCCACTACCGTGGCCAGAAGCAGATCTGGTTCCTGCTCCAGCTCACCGGTCGCGACTGCGACATGAATCTGCGCGCGACCGATCACCCCGAGTTCGACGCCTGGCGCTGGAACGAATACTGGATCCCGCTCGATGTTGTCATCGAGTTCAAGCGCGACGTCTATCAAATGGCGTTGATCGAGCTTGCCCGTTTCCTGCCACGCGGCGCACAGCACAACCGCTATTTGCGCTCAGGACTGCGTCCCCATCATCGCGAGGAAGCGCCCGAGCACTATCGGCGAATGGACAACGCATCGTCGGCCGCCGATCATCTTTACGGTGACCTTGGCGCGCCGCCCATCGACTCGGGGTTGCCGACGGCCCCGGCCGACTTGCTCGAGCCGACCATGCCGGCTGAGCTCGATCCACCGGTGAAAAGCCCGCGCGTCTGAGCGCGCGCCGGCCTCAGGCCAGCACGAGGTTGTCGCGGTGGATCAGCTCCGATTCGCCGACGAAGCCGAGCAGACGCGCGATCTCGGATGACGGCTTCCTGGCGATCAGCCGGGCTTCGGCGCTTCCGTAGTTGCTGAGACCGCGGCCGATCTCCTCGCCGTTTGCGCGCCGTACGGCGATGACGTCGCCGCGGTGGAAATCGCCCTCGACGCTGACGACGCCGATCGGCAGCAGGCTCTTGCCGCCGTCGCGCAGTTTCGTGGCAGCGCCCTCGTCGACGACGACCGCGCCGCGCAGTTGCAGGTGGTCGCTCATCCACTGCTTCCTTGCTGCGACCTTGGGTGTCGTCGCGATCAACGATGTGCCGACGTTCTCGCCCGCGGCCAGGCGCAACAGCACGTCGCGCTCGCGGCCGGATGCGATCACCGTGCCCGCGCCGCTGCGCGCCGCACGCTTGGCCGCGAGCACCTTGGTCAGCATTCCGCCACTGCCGATCGACGAGCCCGCGCCGCCGGCCATGCGCTCGAGATCCGGGTCGCCCGCGTTCGCGCACTCGATCAGGCGCGCGCCGGCGTCGCTGCGCGGATCGGCGGAGAACAGGCCGCTCTGGTCGGTGAGGATGACGAGCGCATCGGCATCGAGCAGGTTCGCGACCAGTGCGGCGAGCGTGTCGTTGTCGCCGAACTTGATCTCGTCGTTGACGACGGTGTCGTTCTCGTTGATTACCGGGACGACGCCGAGACCGAGCAGCGTGACGAGCGTCGAGCGCGCATTGAGGTAGCGCTCGCGGTCGGCCAGGTCGGCATGCGTGAGCAGCACCTGCGCGCTGCCGATGCCGTGCGAGCGCAGCGCGGTTTCGTAGATCTGCGCCAGGCCCATCTGGCCGACGGCCGCTGCGGCCTGCAGTTCGTGGACAGCGCGCGGCCGCGACGACCAGCCGAGCCGCTTCATGCCTTCGGCGATCGCACCGCTCGAGACCATGACCAGCTCGCGCTTCTGTCGCACGAGCTCGGCCATCTGGCGGCACCAGCCGCCGACAGCGTCGGCATCGACGCCCCGTCCTTCGTTGGTGACCAGGCTCGATCCGACCTTGACGACGATCCGGCGCGCGCCGCGCATCACCTCGCTCATCGCGGCGCGTCGGCTCCGCTCGTGTCGAAGCGGGGATCGGGCTCGACCGGCACGGGATTGGCCAGCGCCGCGACGTGGTCGTAGATCGCGCGGATGAGCGGCTCGCAGCCCTCGCGCGTGAGCGCCGAGATCTGGAACACAGGCCCCTTCCAGCGCAGCCGCTTGAGGAAGGCCTTGACCCGCTCGGCGCGCTCGTCGACGGGAATCATGTCGAGCTTGTTGAGGACGATCCAGCGCGGCTTCGCAGCGAGCCCCGGATCGTATTTCTCGAGCTCGGCGACGATCGCCTTGACCTGCGCGACCGGATCGACGGATTCGTCGAAGGGCGCGAAGTCGACGAGATGCAGCAGGAGGCGCGTCCGCTGCAGATGGCGAAGGAAAAGATGGCCGAGGCCCGCGCCTTCGGCCGCGCCTTCGATCAGCCCCGGCACGTCGGCGACGACGAAGCTCTGCTCGGGCGCGACGCGGACGACGCCGAGGTTCGGGTGCAGCGTCGTGAACGGATAGTCGGCGATCTTCGGACGGGCGTTCGAAATCGCCGCGATCAGCGTCGACTTGCCCGCGTTGGGCATGCCGAGCAGACCGACGTCTGCCAGCACGCGCAGCTCGAGCTTGAGCTTTCGGTGCTCGCCCGGCCAGCCCGGCGTCTTCTGGCGCGGCGCGCGGTTCGTGCTGCTCTTGAAGTGGAGGTTGCCGAAACCGCCGTCGCCACCCTTGACGATCAGCGTCTTCTCGTCGGGCTCGAGCAGCTCGGCGATGCGCTCGCCGGTCTCGACGTCGGTGATGATCGTGCCGACCGGCATGCGCAT
>JAYTHL010000423.1:0-10836 GCA_043732605.1 Rhizobacter sp.
GGCAGCTCGAAGCGCTCAACCTCGCCGCGGACCAGATGCGCGAGGTAGGCGCCGACGCTCTCGGGCGTGAGCGCATCCCACAGCAGCGGCAGCCACTCCGGCCGGCGCGCGACGACACCGACGTTGGAGAGGTTTCCCTTGTCGCCGCTGCGTGCCCAGGCGAGGCGGACCAGCGGCACCGCTTCCGTGGGCTCATCGCCATGGACGACGGCGCGATCCGGCGCATCGCCTCGCGGTGGCGTCGGCACGATGCCGCCGTACGTCGCGATCGGCACCGCCTCGCGCATTCCGGCCAGCACCAGACCCGCGTGCACCTCGCTCTTGTCGATCAGGAACGAGAACGGCTTGACCAGCGGCGAGACACCGGGCCGGCCGATGCCCGGCCCGGTCGTTCCCGGCGACCACGACGTCCCAGCCGGCGCGATCTCGCGCGCGAAGATGTCGAGCGCGCGCCGGTCGGCGTGGTCGGCGACGACGCGCAGCATCACCTCGCGGCTGGCGCGTGTGCGCGCATGCGGCCCGTACGAGCTCTCCGCGCCGATCACCTCGATGTGCGTCGCGGTGAAGTCGGCCAAACCATCCGCGCGCAGCAGCTCGCGCGTGCGCTCGACGATCGCCCGGCCGGTGCGCTCGGCCTTGGCGACCGCGTCGATGCCGACGATGACCAGCGTCCCCGCCGAGCGATAGCCCTGACGCGTCGTCGCGGAGACCTTGTAGGTGTCGGTCGGCGCGAGCCCGCGCGCGCCGCCGACCCGGACGCGCCCGGCATCGACCTGCACGATGACGACCGCGCGGAAATCGCAGATGACGTCGGGCAGCACGTAGGCACCCGGATCGCCGATCTCGTAGAGCAGCTGCTCGGCGATCGCCGCGCGCGAGATCAACCCGCCGGTGCCGGCCGGCTTGACGATGTCGAAGCTGCCGTCGGCGCGGCACTCGGCGATCGGGTAGCCGATGTGCGCCCAGTCGGGCACCGACTCCCAGTCGGTGAAGAGTCCGCCGGTCGCCTGGCAGCCGCACTCGATGATGTGGCCGGCGAGGCTGCCGGCGGCGAGCAGATCGAAGGCATCGGCGCGCCAGCCGAACGCGTGCATCAGCGGGCCGAGGACGAGCGCGCTGTCGACGACGCGGCCGGTGACGACGATGTCGGCGCCGGCCGCGAGCGCGCGCGCGATCGGCAGCGCGCCGAGATAGGCGTTGGCGCTCGCGACGCGGGCCGGCAGCGGCTCGCCGCTGTACATGTCGCGCACACCGCGCGCCGCGAGCGCCGGCACGAGCGCGCTGACGTCGTCGCCGTCGACGACCGCGACCCGCAGCGTGAGCCCGGCCGCGGCGATCCGCGCCTCGAGAGCGGCAGCGCACGCCTGCGGATGGATGCCGCCGGCGTTGCTCACGACCTTGATGCCGCGCGCCGCGATCTCGCCCAGCACCGACTGCATCGCGACCTCGACGAAGTCGGTCGCGTAGCCGAGGGCCGGATCCTTCAATCGTGCCGCGGCGAGGATCGCCATCGTCGTCTCGGCCAGGTAGTCGAACACCAGGTAGTCGACACCGCCCGAGGCGACCAGCTGCGGTGCGGCGACGCGGCTGTCGCCCCAGAAACCGGACGCTCCGCCGATGCGGACGATCTTCTCCGTCGCCATGGCGCTGGTCTCCCGTTCAGTCGCTTCGCGAAGGGTAGCAACTTGCGCGGCCGCGGCGTGCGTGCCGATGCCGCCGCTAAACTCGGCCGGCCTTCTGCGAGAACCCCGACGTGGACTTCCTCGACCCCTCGATGCTCCCCGACCGCTTCGCCACGGTTGCGGAGCTTGACGACTTCCTGACCCGGCCGAGCCGTGTCCTCGTCGAGGAGCTGTCTCGCGTCGAAGGCGACCTGATGATCCTCGGCGTCGCCGGCAAGATGGGGCCGACGCTGGCGCGCCTCGCCAAGCGCGCGACGCCCGGGCGCCGCGTCGTCGGCGTCGCGCGCTTCAGCGATCCGGCGGTGCGCGACCGGCTCGCCGTCGACGGCATCGAGACGCTCGCCTGCGACCTGCTCGACCGCGCTGCCATCGAGGCCTTGCCGGATGCGCCGAACGTGATCTTCGCGGCCGGCCACAAGTTCGGCGCGACCGGCAATCCCGGCCTGACCTGGGCGATGAACGTTCACGTGCCGGCGCTCGTCGCCGAGCGCTTTCGGCGCTCGCGCATCGTCGCCTTCTCGACCGGCAACGTCTACGGCCTCACGGCGGTCGGCAGCGCCGGCGCGAACGAGCGCATGGTGCCGGCGCCGGTCGGCGACTACGCGCAATCGTGTCTCGGCCGCGAGCGTATGTTCGAGCACTTCTCGGCGCGCCACGGCACGCCGGGCCGGATCGTGCGCCTCAACTACGCGATCGACATGCGCTACGGCGTGATCTTCGACATCGCGTCGAAGTTGCATCGCGGCGAGACGGTCGACGTCACCATGGGCCACGTCAACGTCGTCTGGCAGGGCGACGCCAACGCCCAGGTGCTGCGCTGCCTCGCCCGCTGCACGACGCCGATGACGCCGATCAACGTCACCGGCCCGGAGACGATCTCGATCCGCTGGCTCGCCCGCGAGCTGGCGCACCGGCTCGGCGTCGAGGCGAAGCTCTCGGGCACCGAGGCCGAGACGGCGCTGCTCTCCGACACGACTGCGGCGGCCGCGCTCTTCGGCTATCCGCTCGTGCCGCTCGGCCGCATGCTCGACTGGGTCGCCGACTGGGTGGGCTCGGGCGGCACGAGCTTCGGCAAGCCGACCAAGTTCGAGGTCCGCGATGGCGACTTCTGACGCGCTCGCGATCGACCGCCTCGGCGTCGACGACGTCGCGGGCGGTCTCGCCCTGTCGGACGCCGCCGGCTGGAACCAGACGGCCGACGACTGGTCCTTCTTCATGACCCAAGGCGAGGTCGTCGGCATGCGCGACGACGCTGGGCGCGTTGTCGCGACGGCCGCCGCGCTGCCGTACGAGCGCGGCTTCGGCTGGATCTCGATGGTCCTCGTCGACGACGCGCACCGTCATCGCGGCCTCGCGACCAGCCTGCTCGAGGCCTGCGTCGCCGCACTCCGGCGCGAAGGCCGCGTGCCGATGCTCGATGCGACGCTCGCTGGTACCGAGGTCTATCGCCGGAGCGGATTCGTCGCGGGCTTCGCGTTCGATCGCTGGGAGCGGGCGGACACCGGCGCGCCGGCGGTCGTGGCGACGCGGCGCGGCGCGGTCGACGGCCCGTTCGATGCGCGCCGGGGCGCCGACGTCGACGAGTTGGTCGCGCTCGACGGCGCGGCGCAGCGCGTCGGTCGCGGCACGCTGCTGCGCTCGTTCGTCGCCCGGCCCGGCTCGCGCGCCTGGCTCGCGTCGACCCGCGACGGCTTCGTGATCGCGCGCGCCGGCCGGCGCGCGACCCAGATCGGTCCGCTCGTCGCGGCGCGCACGGCCGACGCGCTCTTGCTCGTCGAGACAGCGATCGCGTCGACCGCAGGCCCCGTCTTCATCGACGTGCCCGAGCGGGCGTCGACGCTGGCGCGACGTCTCGAGCAGCACGGCTTCACTCGCCAGCGTCCGTTCGTGCGCATGGCGCTCGGCGACGGTGCGCTCCTCAAGGCCGACCTGCGCATGTTCGCGCTGGCCGGGCCGGAGTTCGGCTGACGTGGCGTCGTCGGCAGCCGTCGGCGATCTGCGCGAGCGCCTGTTCTCGGGCCTTGCGATTCCCGCGCACCCGCTCGCGCTCGATGCCGATCGGCGGCTCGATCGCCGGCGCCAGCGCGCTCTCGCGCGCTACTACCTCGACGCCGGCGCCGGCGGCCTCGCGGTCGGCGTCCACACGACCCAGTTCGCGATCCGCGAGGCGGGCCTGTTCGAGGACGTCCTCAGGATCGCCGCCGAGACCGCGCGCGACTGGCAGCGCCTGCCCGAAGCCGGCACGACGCGTCCGTTGCTCGTCGCCGGCGCCTGCGGCCTGACGCTGCAGGCGGTCGCCGAGGCGCGCCTCGCACGCGGCCTCGGCTACGATGCCGTGCTGCTGAGCCTGGCCGCCCTCAAGGGCGCGAGCGACGACGAGCTGCTCGCGCACTGCGCGGCGGTCGCGCGCGAGATGCCGCTGATCGGCTTCTACCTGCAGCCTGCGGTCGGCGGCCTCGAGCTCGGCGTGCCGTTCTGGACGCGCTTCGCTGCGCTCGACAACGTCGTCGCGATCAAGGTCGCGCCGTTCAACCGCTACCGCACGATCGACGTCGTGCGCGGTCTCGTCGCGGCGCGCGCCGAGGAGCGCGTCGCGCTCTACACCGGCAACGACGACCACATCGTCCTCGATCTCGTCACGCCCTTCGTCGCGATGCGCGACGGCGCGTCCGTGAGCGTGCGATTCAGCGGCGGCCTGCTCGGCCACTGGTCGGTCTGGACCAAAGGCGCGGTCGATCTACTAGAGCGCTGCAAGGCGGCGGTGCGCGAGCACGAGGCGAGCGGCGCGATCGACGTCGGGCTGCTCGCGCTCGACAGCCGCGTCACCGACTGCAACAGCGCCTTCTTCGACGTCGCCAACGATTTCCAGGGCTGCATCGCCGGCTGCCACGAGGTGCTGCGCCGGCAGGGGCTGCTCGAGCGCATCGACTGCCACGATCCGGGCGAGGGCCTCGGCCGCGACCAGCGCGAGGCGATCGACCGCGTCGTGCGCGATCACGCCGATCTCGCCGACGACGCCTTCGTCGCGGCCAACCTCGAGCGCTGGCTCGCCTGAAGGGAATCGCACTCGATGATCGCGCCGCCGCCGCACGCACCCAGGGTCACCGTGCTCGGCGTCGAAGGCTTCGAGCAGCCGTTCAAGCTGCGTCTGCCGTTCCGCTTCGGCGTCATCACCGTCACCGAGAGCATCCAGGCCTACGTGCGCGTGCACCTGCGCCTCGACGACGGTCGCGAGGGCTTCGGCTACGCGGCCGAGATGCTGGCGGCGAAGTGGTTCGACAAGAACCCCGCGCTCTCGGACGCGCAGAACCAGGACCAGCTGCGCCGCGCGATCGAGCTCGCCGCCGCCGCGTACAAGGACGCGACGCCGTCGACGCCGTTCGATCTCTTCGCCGACAACTACCGCCACCAGATCCGCGCCGGCCGCGAGCTCGGCCTGCCGCCGCTGGTCGCGAGCTTCGGCAACGCGCTCGTCGATCGCGCCGTGCTCGATGCCGTCTGCCGCCTGCATGGCGTCAGCTTCTGGACGGCGATGCGCAGCAACCTCGCCGGGATGATTCCGCATCCGGTGATTGCCGATCTCGGCGACTTCGACTTCACCGCCTTCCTCGCCGGCCTCGCACCGTCGAACAGCATCGAGGCGCGGCACACCGTCGGCCTCGTCGATCCGATCACCGCCGGCGACCAGGGGATCGCCGATCGCGTCAACGACGGCCTGCCCGAGACGCTCGAGGAAGTCGTGCGCCGCTACGGCCAGCGTTGCTTCAAGCTCAAGGTGAGCGGCGACCTGCGCGCCGATCTCGATCGGCTGACGCGCATCGCCTCGGTCCTCGACGGCATCGCCGGGCCGTTGCACGTCACGCTCGACGGCAACGAGCAGTACGACGACGTCGAGTCGGTTGTCGAGCTGTGGGAAGCGATGGAAGCCGAGCCGGCGCTGCAGAAGCTCTGCGCGGCGACGCTCTTCATCGAGCAGCCGATCAAGCGCCAGGCGGCGCTCTCGCGCAGCATCGCCGCGCTGGCGCGCCTGCGCCCGGTGATCATCGACGAGTCGGACGGCGAGATCGACTCGTTCCTGCGCGCCCGCTCGCTGGGCTACGGCGGCGTTTCGTCGAAGGACTGCAAGGGCTTCTACAAGTCGCTCGTCAACCTCGCGCGCTGCCGCACCTGGAACGCCGAAGGCGCCGAGGGCTCGTTCTTCCTCTCGGGCGAAGACCTGACGACGCAGGCAGGTCTCGCCGTCCAGCAGGATCTCGCGCTCGTCTCGCTGCTGGGCCTCGCCGACGTCGAGAGGAACGGCCACCACTTCATCGACGGCTTCGCCGGCCGGCCGCAGGGCGAGACCCTCGCCTTCCTGCAGGCGCACCCCGATCTGTACGTCGAAGAAGACCGGCACGTGCGGCTGCGCATCGTCGGCGGCAAGCTTCAGCTGGGCTCGCTCGAATGCCCGGGCTTCGGCAGCGCCGTCGTGCCTGATCTGTCGACGACGGCGCCGATGGCGAAGTCGGAATGGACCGGAGCCGCGCCGTGACGACGGCAGGGACCGCGGCGACGATCGACGCGATCGATCTCGCGTTCTATCGCCATCAGGGCCATCTCACCGTCAACGGCGTCTTCGGCGCGGCCGAGACCGACGCGGTGATCGCCGACATCGAGGCCTGGGGCGAATCGTTCCTCGCCGGGCTGCCGCCCGAGCAGCGCGCGTGGTACGTCGACGGCGGCGTGCAGGCGAAGACGGTGCTGCGAAAGCTCGACAACCCGCACGCGCAGCGCAAGGCGGTCGAGGCGCTGGCGCGCGACCCGCGGCTCGTCGCGCTCGTCGAGTCAATCCTCGGCGCCGGCGTGTCGGTGTACTTCAGCCAAATCTTCTTCAAGCCGCCCGAAGGCGGCGGCCCGAAGCCCGCGCACCAGGACAACTTCTACTTCGGCCCGACCGACCGCGACGGCATCGTCACCGCGTGGATCGCGCTCGACGATGCGACGCTCGAGAACGGCTGCCTCTACTTCGGCGACGGCAGCAACGCCGGTCCGGTCTACGGCCACGTTGCGCCCGAGGCCGAGCCCTTCAACCTGCAGCTGCCTCCGGCCGTGCTCGACAAGCAGCCGATGACGCCCGCACCGGTGAGGAAGGGCGGCGTGAGCTTTCACCACGGCAACACCTTCCACCAGTCGGGGCCGAACCAAAGCACCCGCTGGCGCCGCGCCTGCGCCCTGCACTACGTGAAGAACGGCGTCGAGTTCGCGACCCCGGCCCTGCCCTACGACCACGCGCTGAAGATGCGCGTGTCTTGAGCCGCGGCGCGACTCACTCCATTCCCAGCAGCTTGTAAATCCGCCTTGTGTAGACGCCGAAGGCCTCGTGCGTCTTCATGTCGAGTGTGCGCGGATGCGGCAGATCGATCGCGAAGTCGTCGGCCATGCGCGCCGGGCCAGCGGTGAAGACGACGACACGCGTGCCGAGGAACACCGCCTCGGAGATGCCGTGGGTGACGAAGAGGATCGTCTTGCCGGACTCCTTCCAGATCCGCAGCAGCTCGAGGTTCATCTTCTCGCGCGTGAGTGCATCGAGGGCGCCGAAGGGTTCGTCCATCAGCACGAGCTTGGGGTCGTGGACGAGCGCGCGTGCGATCGAGGCGCGCTGCTGCATTCCGCCCGAGAGCTCGTAGGGGCGCTTCGCCGCCGCGCCGGCGAGGCCGACGAGCGCGAGCAGGTCTTTCGCGCGGTCGCGGCTCTCCTTCATCGGCAGGCCGAGAATCTCGGCCGGGAGCAGGACGTTGTCGATGATCGTGCGCCACTTCAGCAGCAGCGGCTGCTGGAACACCATGCCGATGTCGCGCGTCGGATCGAACGGATCCGAGGGCGAGCCGATCGTCACCGTGCCGGCGTCGTGCGGATGCAGGCCGGCGAGGATCTTGAGCAGCGTGCTCTTGCCGCAGCCCGATGGACCGACGAGGCAGGCGAGCTCGCCCGGCATCACGTCGAAGGTCGCGTCGGAGATCGCGAGATGCGCCGTGGCGCCGGTGCCGTAGGTCTTGGCGACGTTCTCGAGGTGGATGAAGGGCGTGACCGCCATCTCAGCCGACCCGCGCGTCGGGCACGACGAGCCAGCGCTCGAGAAGCAGCACGGCGCCGTACAGCACCATGCCGATCGCGGTGATCAGCAACACCGCCATGAACATCGCCGCGGTGTCGAGCGTCACCTGCACCTGCAGCATCAGGTAGCCGAGGCCTTTGTCGGAGCTCAGGAACTCGCCGACGATCGCGCCGGCGACGGCGAGGATCGCGGCGACCTTCATGCCCGAGAAGATGTACGGCAGCGCGCCGGGCAGCTGGATCTTGGTGAAGGTCTGCCAGCGCGATCCCTTCAGGCTCTTCACCAGATCGAGCAGGTCGGGCTCGACCTCGCGCAGGCCGCGCACGGTCGTGAGCAGGATCGGGAAGACGCAGATCGAGAACGCGATCAGCATGTTCGGCACGACGCCGTACTTGAACCACACGATGATCAATGGCCCGAGAGCGACTTTCGGGATCATGTTGAGGCTCACGAGCAGCGGCATCATCAGCGCCTCGAGCGGCTTCGACCACGTGAAGGCGAGCGCGAGCAGCACGCCGACGACGAGGGCGATCAGATAGCCGCCGTAGATCTCGGTCGCGGTGACGTAGACGTTTCCCCACCAGTTGTAGTTCGACAAGGCGAGCGTCTTCGCCGTGTCGACCGGCGACGGCATCACGAACTTCGGCACGTCGCCGAACTTGACGAAGAGATACCAGACCAGCAGCAGCGTCAGGTGCGAGGCCACGGCCATCGTCGGGCGCGACCAGCGGTTCGGAGGAGGGCTCATCGGCTGGCGACGGAACGTGGCGGAAGACCGGGCTGAAAGGCCGCGCCGATCATAGGGCCGCGACCCGGCCGGCAGCCGGTTCCATCGGGTCATTGCTCTCCCGGCGTCGTGGGGGTGGTCGCTAGACTGGCCGCCGCTGCCTCCACGTCTCCAGGAATCGACATGCCCCTGCTCCGCCGCCTCGCCCTGATCGCCGTCGCCGCTGCCTCCACGGCGGCCGCCGCGCCCGCGTTCGCCCAGCAAAAGCTCGACTTCATCCTCAACTGGGTGCCGGGCGGCGACCACGCGCCGTACTACTACGCCAAGAAGATGGGCTGGTACAAGGACGCCGGCCTCGACGTCAACCTCGAGCCCGGCAAGGGCTCGGCCGTGGCGGTGCAGAAGGTCGCGGCCGGTGCGAACCAGATCGGCCTGGCCGACATGCCCAACGCGCTGACGCTGCGCGGCAAGGGCGCCGACACCGTCGGCGTCTTCAACGTCTATGCCAACTCGCCGCAAGGCCTCTACTGGCTGAAGAGCTCGGGCATCAAGTCGGTGAAGGATCTCGCCGGCAAGAAGATCGGCAACCCGGCCGGCGACGGCGCGCGCACGATCTGGCCGGCGCTCGCCAAGGCCAACGGCATGGACGCGAATTCGGTGACCTGGGTCAACATCGACGCGAACGCGAAGCTCGCGGCGCTGAAGTCGAAGTCGATCGACGCGACGACCTCGTTCTACAACATCCACCACATCTTCAAGCGCGAGCTTGGCGACGACATGGGCTTCGTCGCCTGGAAGGACGCCGGCCTCAACACCTACGGCAACACCGTGATCGTCAACGGCGACTACCTGAAGAAGAACAAGGCGACCGTCGCTGCGTTCGTCAAGGTCACGCAGAAGGCCTTCGCCGCGTGCGCGGCGGCGCCCAAGCCCTGCGTGCAGGCGCTGATCGACGCCAACGGCGCGCTCAACTATGACAACGAGATGCAGAACTGGGAGCTGGTCGCCACGTTGATGCGCGACAAGTACTCGGAGACGGTGGCGCTCGGCATCCTCGACGACGCTCGCATGGCGTCCGACTACGAGATCGTCAAGACCTACATCGGCCTCGACACGCCGTACGACGTGAAGACGGCCTACACCAACGAGTTCCTCGACCGCTCGATCAAGATGCCGAAGTGAGGAGGGCGCGACCGTGACCGCCGAGCCGCGCATCAAGACGACCGTCGTCGGCTCCTATCCGGTGCCGCAGTGGCTGGTCGCGACGCCATCCGAACAGGGCCTGATCGACGCGACCCGGGTCGTCATCGCGACCCAGGAGTCGGCCGGCGTCGACGTCGTCTGCGACGGCGAGCTGTACCGCTTCGACATCAACCATCCCGAAACCAACGGGATGATCGAGTACTTCGTCCGGCCGATGCACGGCGTGCGCTACGAGATGACCTTCGACGAGGTCATGGCCTACCGGTCGTTGCCGGGCATGCGCTTTCGTACCCGCCCGCCCGGCGTCGTCGAAGGACCGATCTCGAGCGGCACGCTCGACCTGCCGCTCGCCTGCCAGCGCGCCGCGGCGCTCGCCACCCACACGTTCAAGTTCACCGTCACCGGCCCGCACATGCTCGCCAAGACGCTCCTGAACCGACACTACGCCGACACGCCCGAGTTGGCCCACGCGCTCGCCGATGTGCTCGCCGAGCAGGTGAAGCACCTCGACGCCGACATCGTCCAGATCGACGAGGCCAACCTGCCCGGCCATCCCGAGGAGTGGGAATCGGCGGCGTCGGCGATCAACCGCGTGCTCGATGCGGTGAAGACCAAGGCCGCGGTCCACCTGTGCTTCGGCAACTACGGCGGCCAGAGCGTCCAGCACGGCACGTGGGAGCAGCTGATGCGCTATCTCAACGCGCTCCATGCCGACCACGTCGTTCTCGAATGCGCGCACCGGCCGCCCGAAGAGCTCGCCGTGTTCAAGGATCTCCGGCCCGAGATCGGCTTCGGACTCGGCGTCGTCGACATCAAGGCCAACGAGGTCGAGTCGGCCGACGCGGTGGCGCGCGCCATCGAGCGCGCGGAGGCGACGCTCGGCGTCGGACGGGTGAGGTACATCCATCCCGACTGCGGCTTCTGGATGCTCAAGCGCCCCATCGCGGATGCCAAGATCCGCGTCCTCTCGCAGGGCCGCGATCGCTACGAAGGCCGGACGGCTTAGAGCTGCATCGTGCCCGCGCGGCATCGCGGGCGTGGGACGATTCCGACCTCGCCGGCTCGTCGATCCCGACGGCGCCCCCGCGCGCCGACCGATGGGCGCGCGTGCGTGATGCCCTCCAGAATCG
>JAYTHL010000424.1:0-3323 GCA_043732605.1 Rhizobacter sp.
CGCGAGCCTGTCGGTCGCGGGCATCGCGATCGAATCGCCGGTGAGCAAGTACCTGTTCTGCCTGACGATCGTCTGCGTCTTCGCGCTGCTTGCCAAGAACCTCGTGCGCGGCCACATCGGTCGCGAATGGATGGCGATCCGCGACATGGACGTCGCCGCCGCCGTCATCGGCATCCGCCCGGTCTACGCCAAGCTCACCGCGTTCGCGGTGAGCTCGTTCATCGTCGGTGTCGCGGGTGCGCTCTGGGGCTTCGTCTACCTCGGCTCGTGGGAGCCGGCGGCATTCTCGATCGACCGCTCGTTCCAGCTTCTCTTCATGGTGATCATCGGCGGCCTCGGCTCGATCATGGGCAGCTTCTTCGGCGCCGCCTTCATCGTGCTGCTGCCGCTGTTCCTGAGCCAGGTGCCGCGCCTGCTCGGCATCCCGCTCACGGTCACGGTCGCCTCGCATCTCGAGTTCATGATCTTCGGCTCGCTGATCGTCTTTTTCCTCGTCGTCGAGCCGCACGGCCTGGCGCGCCTCTGGTCGACAGGCAAGGAAAAGCTTCGCCTCTGGCCATTCCCGCATTGATGCCGCATGACCCTGGCCCTGACAAGTCCCGATTGAAAACGCCCCTGTTTCGCGTTGAACTGAACCCTGACCCTCGCGCCTCGCGGCGCGGCACTTTCGACCCTGTGGAGACAACCATGATCTTGAAGACTGTCAAAGGGCTCTTGCTCTGCGCTCTCGCAGCGACGGGCGCGCTCACGTCATCGACTGCCGCCCTCGCGCAAGCCAAGGAGCAGTTCTTTCCGCTGCTCGTCTACCGCACCGGTGCGTACGCGCCGAACGGCACGCCGTGGGCGAACGGCAAGCAGGACTACCTGAAGATGATCAACGCCCGCGACGGCGGCGTGAACGGCGTCAAGCTCACCTTCGAGGAGTGCGAGTACGGCTACGCGACCGACCGCGGCGTCGAGTGCTACGAGCGACTCAAGGGTCGCGCCGGCGTCGCATTGTTCGAGCCGCAGTCGACCGGCGTCACCTTCGCCCTCACCGACAAGGCGCCCGGCGACAAGATGCCGCTGCTCACCGTCGGCTACGGCCTCTCGGCGGCACAGGACGGCTTCGCGTTCAAGTGGAACTTCCCGATCATGGGCAGCTACTGGACCGGCGCCGACGTGCTGATCCAACGGATCGCGCAAAAAGAAGGGGGGGCCGACAAGCTCAAGGGCAAGAAGATCACCCTCGTCTATCTCGACGCGCCCTTCGGCAAGGAGCCCATTCCGCTGCTGCAGGAGCGCGCAAAGATGCACGGCTTCGACCTCCAGCTGATCCCGGTGACGTCCCCCGGCGTCGAGCAGAAGGCGGCTTGGCTGCAAATCCGCCAGACACGTCCCGACTACGTGCTTTTGTGGGGCTGGGGCATCATGAATTCCACGGCGCTGAAGGAAGCGCAGGCGACCGGCTATCCGCGCGAGAAGATGTACGGCGTGTGGTGGGCGGGCGCTGAGCCCGACGTCAAGGACGTCGGCGAAGGGGCCAAGGGATACAACGCGCTGGCGCTCAATCCGGCGAGCCAGCAACCCAAGGTGATCCAGGACATCCTCAAGTACGTGCATGACAAGAACCAAGGTTCGGGTCCGCGCGAGGAAGTGGGTTCGATCCTATACACCCGCGGCATCATCATCCAGATGCTCGGTGTCGAAGCAGTGCGGCGGGCTCAGGAGCGCTACGGCAAGGGCGCGGTCATGACCAGCGAGCAGGTGCGCTGGGGCCTCGAGAATCTCGCGCTCGACCAGAAGAAGCTCGACTCGCTGGGTTTTGCTGGCGTCATGAGGCCCGTGTCGACATCGTGCGGCGATCATATGGGCTCGACCTGGGTGCGAATCGAAACCTGGGACGGCACCAAGTGGGCGATGAGCTCGGACTTCATGCAGGCCGACGAGCAGATCATCAAGCCGATGGTCAAGGCCGCTGCGGACAAGTATCTGAGCGACAAGAAGCTCACGCGCCGCACGCCGGCCGACTGCCAGACCTGAGCCCATGGCCGGCGCGCCCTTCCTCGACGTCAACGGCATCGAGGTCATCTACAACCGCGTCATCCTCGTGCTGAAGGGCGTGTCGTTGCAGGTGCCCGAAGGAAAGATCGTCGCCCTGATGGGCGGCAACGGCGCCGGCAAGACGACGACGCTGCGCGCCGTGAGCAACCTGCTCGCGGGCGAGCGCGGCGCCGTCACGAAGGGCTCGATCGAGCTGCGCGGCGAACGCATCGAGCATCTCTCGACGTCCGACATGGTCGCGCGCGGCGTGATCCAGGTGATGGAAGGACGGCGCTGCTTCGGCCATCTCTCGATCGAGGAGAACCTGCTCACCGGCGCCTACACGCGGCGCGACGGCAAGGCCAGGGTCGCGGCCACGCTCGACAAGGTCTACCGCTACTTTCCGCGCCTGAAGGAGCGGCGCTCGTCGCAAGCCGCGTACACCTCGGGTGGCGAGCAACAGATGTGCGCGATCGGGCGGGCGCTGATGGCGAGCCCGAAGATGGTGCTGCTCGACGAGCCGTCGATGGGCCTGGCGCCTCAGGTCGTCGAGGAGGTCTTCGAGATCGTGCGCGACCTCAACCAGCAAGAGGGAGTCACCTTCCTGCTCGCCGAGCAGAACACGGCGATGGCGCTGCGCTACGCAGACTACGGCTACATCCTCGAGAGCGGCCGAATCGTGATGGACGGCGAAGCGGCGATGCTGCGCGAGAACGAGGACGTGCGCGAGTTCTACCTCGGCACCGGCGGAGCAGGATCCGGCGCCGAGCGCAAGAGCTATCGCTCGGTCAAGAGCTACAAGCGGCGCAAGCGCTGGCTCGCCTGAGAGGAGACGCCGTGGCCCGAGCCGACAGCGACGCCCTGAAGACCCTGCTGCCGCTGCTGCGCCAGTTGCGCGAGATCAAGGGCGTGAAGGAGATGCAGCCCGGCGTGTTCCACGCGCGGCGCGAAGCCTTCGTCCATTTTCACGACGACGGCGGCGTGCTGTTCGCCGATCTGAAGAAGCCCGGCGGCGCCGGGTTCGATCGCTTTCCGGTCGCGACAGCGGCCGAGCAGAGGAAGCTCATCGATGAAGCGAAGCTGCGCGCGCGTCGCCTCGACGATGACTAGCGCGCGTGCTGCGACAGCGATGAGCGACGACACGCCGTACGACGCGCTCGAGATCCGCTCGGTCGACGAACGCGAGGCTGCGCTGGCGCAGGCGCTGCCGGTGCAGATCGCGCATGCCCGGGCCCACGCCGTCGCGATGGCCGAGCGCCTGGGCGATGTCGACGCCGCGTCGATCACCACGCGTGCCTCGC
>JAYTHL010000425.1:0-3318 GCA_043732605.1 Rhizobacter sp.
GTGGTCGCGCCGTCGGCGACGCACGCCGATGTCGTGAAGAGCCTGACCGAGGCGATCGCCGCGCTCGCGGCCCAGGGCGCGACGCCGTTCTTCGAGCCGCACCGGTTCGACGATGCCGGCTGGGTCGCCGACCGCTGGTGCGAGATCCTGCCGTTGCCGGTCGAAGCGAAGCAGCGCTTGCTGACGCTCGCCGATCCGCTGGCGCGGCTCGAGATCGTCGACTCGCTGATGCGCATCAGGGGCGACCCGCACTGAGCTCGGCCGCGAGGCGCTTGCGAAGCGGCGCGGGAAGGCCGAGCGCAAGCGCGGCGTCGAGCGCGAACCAGCGGCCGCTCGGCCACGACTCGGTCGCTGCGGCGACCACGCGCGCCGAGGTTCGCGCCGGAAAGGTCCAGCGCGCCGGCTGCAGATGCCAGTCGAAGTGGGTGAGGACGTGCACGAATGGTTCCAGCACCTCGCCCTGGCCGGGCCATGACGACGTCGCCACGCCCATGGCATCGAGCGAATCGAACTCGGGCAGGCTCCAGAGCCCGGACCAGACGCCACGCGCTTCGCGCTCGACGAGCCAGATCGCGCCTTTCCAGCGCAGTTCGAGCCAGACGTTCTCGCGCCGCGTCCGCACGAGCCGGCGCGACTTGATCGGGTAGCGCGCCTGCGTGCCGGTCTGCGCCGCGGCGCACTCGCCCACGACGGGACACAGCAGGCAATGCGGCGATCGCACGACGCAGATCGTCGCGCCGAGGTCCATCAGTCCTTGCGTGTACGGCTCGACGCCGCGCTCCGGCAGCAAGTCGGTCGCAGCCTGCCAGAGCTCGCGCTCGGCGCGCGCATCGGCGAGATCGCCCTCGAACGCGAGGACGCGCGCGAGCACGCGCTTGACGTTGCCGTCGAGGATGGCGACGCGCTCGCCGAAGCAGAAGGCGGCGATCGCCGCGGCCGTCGATCGTCCGATGCCGGGCAGCGTCTCGAGCAGCGCGCTCGTCGTCGGAAACTGCGCTCCGTGCTCGACGACGACGACATGCGCGCAGCGATGGAGGTTTCTCGCGCGGCCGTAGTAGCCGAGGCCGCTCCAAGCCGAGAGCACGTCGCCGAGATCGGCGGCGGCGAGCGCGCGCACGTCGGGGAAGCGCGCGATGAAGCGCTCGTAGTAGCCGAGCACGACAAGCACCTGCGTCTGCTGCAGCATGATCTCCGAGAGCCACACGCGATACGGATCGCGCGTGTCCTGCCACGGCATGCCGCGTCGGCCGTGGCTCTGCTGCCAGGCGACGACGCGCTCCGCGAACCCGGCGCGGGTCAAGCCTGGCGCTGCTCCATCGCCTCGACCGGCACCGCGTCGTCGAAGAGCGGGATGTCGGTCTCGACCATCGCCGCATCGGTCGCCAGCGGTGCGGCGAGCGCGTGCTCGCGCAGCGCCTCGGCGAGCTCGTTGGTGCGCGCCTGGAAGTGCTGCAGGCGCTTGTCCTGCGTGTCGATCTCGGCGATGCGGGTCTCGAGTTCGCCGGCCGCGTTCTGGACCTTCTCGAGCGTCTCGCTGCGCCGCTTGAAGGTCTTGCGCCGCTCGCGCAACTGCGCATCGACCTGCGCCGACACCGCCTTGTTCCAGAGCTCGATGTCGCTGCTCGCGTTCTCGAAGACAACACGCAGCTTCGAGACCAGCATGCGCCGGAACTGCTCCATGAACTTGGGCTGCGCCAGGCGCAGCGCGAGCGTGAGGCCGAGGTACTGGACGTAGTTGCTCTCGATCAGCTGCAGCTCGTTGGCGAAGCGCTCGAAGTCGAGCTGCTTGCCGATCACGAGGCTGAAGCCGTATTCGGCGTTGAGGCGCCCGAAGGTCGCCGTCAGCATCTCGCGGATCTCGGCGTTGCGGCGCTGGCCTTGCGCGAGCAGCTCGCGCAGCCGCGTGCAGAGCGCGACGAAGGACTTCCTCGCGCCGAGGTTGAGGAAGCCCGAGCTCATCGAGGCCTGCATCTCCGCGACCTCGTCGCGCAGGCGATCGGACGAGAGATCGACCAGCATGTCCTTCAGCATCCGCGCGTGCACCGCGCGCATCGCCTGCAGGATCGTCGTGCACTCCTCGAACTCGAGCGTCTCGGCCTCGACGCGGCGCAGCATCAGCTTGACCTTCGAGCCGTTCTTGCCGCGCAGGCCGCGCAGCTCGAGGGTCTGCTCGGCGAGCTGGCGGCGCTGGTCGCCGATGCGCCGCACGACGTGGTCCTCGACCCGCTGCGCGCCTTCCTGGACGACCTGTTCGAGCACCTGCCGGCGCTGCGGCAGCAGCTGCGCCCCGAGCGCGGCCTCGAGCAGCGGCAGACGGCTTTCGTTGAGCCCCATCTCGTCGCCGGTGACGCGCGCCGTCAACGCCTGCCGCGCCGAGAGCGGAAAGACGCGCTGGATCGGCACGCCGAGCGTGCGCGCGGTCTCTTTCTGCTGCTGGCGGATCTGCGCCTCGACCTGGTCGATCGTCGCGAGCGGATCCTCGAGCGTGTCGATCTTGTTGAGGACGACGAAGCGCGTCGGCGCGTGTGCGCCCAGGTGATCGCGCCAGATCGCGAGGTCGGACTTGGTGACGCCGGTGTCGGCGCCGAGGATGAAGACGGTCGCGTGCGCGCTCGGCAGCAGGCTCAGCGTCAGCTCCGGCTCGGCGCCGATCGCGTTCAGGCCCGGCGTGTCGAGCACGACGAGACCTTGCTTCAGGAGCGGATGCGGATAGTTGATGAGCGCGTGGCGCCACGCCGGCACCTCGACCTTGCCGTTGTCGTCGACCGGCGGGTTGTCGTCGGGTGTGGCGTCGTCCCAGAAGCCGAGGGCGCGGGCCTGCTCTTCGGTCACCCACTCGGTGCGCGTCACTTCCTGAAGCGACTGCGCGAGCTGGTCGGGATCCTGGATGTCGAGCGCGAGCCGGCGCCAGGCACGCGGCTGGGCGCGCATCTCGCCGAGAGAGAGACCTTCGAGGCGGGTCTCGATCGGCAGGAGCAGCAGGGACGCGGGCTCGTCGCCGCGCCAGCCGAGCTCGACCGGGCACATCGTCGTGCGGCCTGGCGTCGCCGGCAGAATGCGACGGCCGGTGTCGGCAAAGAAGATCGCGTTGATGAGCTCGGACTTGCCGCGCGAGAACTCGGCGACGAAGGCGACGACGAGCTTCTCGTTGCCGAGCCGCTCGCGCAGCGCCGCGACCTGCTCGGCCGCGTCGCCGTGCGCGAGCTCGTGCTCGGCGAGGAATCGGGCCAGTGCTTCGAGGCGCTGGCACAACGCGGAGCGCCACCCGCCGAGGGCGTCGAGACTGGTGGCGAAAGAAGGCGTCATCGAGCAGCGCGA
>JAYTHL010000426.1:0-3297 GCA_043732605.1 Rhizobacter sp.
GTCGCCAGCGCGCTGGCTGCGACGCTCGTAGCCTTCGGCCACGTCGACATCCTGATCAACAACGCCGGCATCTTTCGCGCCGCCGACTTCCTCGACATCCGCGAAGAAGATTGGGACGCGGTCCTCGACGTCAACCTCAAGGGCGCCTTCCTCGTCGGCCAGGCGGTCGCGCGGGAGATGGCGCGCACGGGCGGCGGCGCGATCGTCAACATGAGCTCGGTCAACGGCGTCACGGCGATCCCCTCGATCGCCAGCTACAACGCGAGCAAGGGCGGCATCGACCAGCTCACGCGAGCGATGGCGCTCTCGCTCGCCGACAAGGGCATCCGCGTCAATGCGGTCGCGCCCGGCACGATCGCCACCGAGCTGGCGCAGAAGGCCGTGCTCGGCAGCGAGGAAGCGAAGGCGCGGATCATGAGTCGCACGCCGCTGCGGCGTCTCGGCGATCCGGCCGAGATCGCTGCCGTCTGTGCCTTCCTCGCGAGCGACGCGGCGAGCTACATGACCGGCGAGATCGTCTACGTCGACGGCGGCCGGCTCGCGCTCAACTACACGATGCCGCCGCTGCCTCCGGCGGTATAGATACACGGCCCGCGTCGCGCGGGACGCGGTCAGTCCGGCTCGGCCGTGGCGTCGAGCGCCGCGAAGCACTCGTCGACGAGCGCGTGCAGACGCGCGACCTTCTCGCTGCCCAAGCGCTCGTTGAACGACAGCTGCGCGCGCTTCCAGGCGCGCTTGGCCTCGATGCGCTTGGCCACGCCTGCAGGCATGACCCGGACTGCGCGACTACGCTCGTCGTCGCCCGGCCCGACCGCGAGCCAGCCGGCGTCGATCAGCGACCGCAGGTTGCGGGTCAATGTCGACGCGTCGATCCCCATCGCCATGGCGAGCTCGCCCGAGCGAACGGGCCCGAGCGCGACTGGATCGCGACGATTCCGCCGACGGTCAAGCTCGCCGCGCAAAACTTCGGCAAGGAACGCGCGGGTCTCGTCTTCGGCTGGATCTTCGCCGCGCATCAGCTCGGCGCCGCAGTCGCGGCCCATGGCGGCGGCCTGACGCGCACGCTGCTGCTGACGTACGACCCGGCCTTGTTCACCGCAGGTGCGGCGTGCCTGGTGGCTGCCTTGTCGGTGCTCGCCATCCGGCCAGCCGGCCGGACGGCCGCGTCGACTACTGCGGCAGCCGCCGCCTGATCGCCGCAGTCATCGTCGAACCGCTCTCCAACGTCATCGAGGCCTGCCATGCCTGAGCCGGAGAACCCAGTCGATCTGCTGCCGGCCCGTAAGCCCGTCAAAGCGAGATCGACGCTGCCGCGCGCGAGTTCGGCGTGCCTACGCGCGAGCAGATCGCAGGCAAGTCCGGCCTCGAGATGTTCCAGGCGACGATCGCCGGCGAACTGCCTGCACCGCCGATCTCTAAGACGCTCGACTTCATCCTGGTCGAAACCGAGTTCAGCCGCGTCGTGTTCCAGGGACGATCCGCCTTCGCCCACTACAACCCGCTGGGCACGGTGCACGGCGGCTGGTTCGCGACGCTGCTCGATTCCGCGCTCGGCTGCGTCGTGCAATCGACGCTGCCCGCGGGCAAGGCCTCCACCACGGTCGAGCTGAAGGTGAATATCGTCCGCCCGCTCACTGTCAAGGTGCCGCTCGTGCGCGCCGAGGCGCACATCATCCACGGCGGCGGCCGCATGGCGACCGCCGACGCCCGCCTGACGGGCGCCGACGGCAAGCTGTACGCTCACGGATCCACGACCTGCTTCATCTGCCACCCGCGATGACGACACTGCCATGAGACTGCTCCACACCATGCTGCGCGTCGGCGACCTGCAGCGCTCGATCGACTTCTACACGCGTGCGATGGGCATGACGCTCCTGCGCACGACCGAGCGGCCCGACCAGGGCTATTCGCTGGCCTTCGTCGGCTACGGCTCGAATCCGGAGCAGGCCGAGATCGAGCTCACCTACAACCACGGCGTGTCGAGCTACGAGCTGGGCTCGGCCTACGGCCACATCGCGCTCGGCATGCCCGACGTCGTCGCGGCCTGCGAGAAGATCCGCGCCGGCGGCGGCGCCGTCACGCGCGAGCCGGGGCCGGTCAAGGGCGGGACGACGATGATCGCCTTCGTCACCGATCCCGACGGCTACAAGATCGAGCTGATCGAGCGCGCCAGCTAGCGCAGCGCCGACGCCTCTTTCGCCAGCCGCGCGATCAGCGGCCAGTCGGCGCCGGCGAGCGCATCGGCCGGCGTGAGCCAAGACCCGCCGACGACCTTGACGTTGGCGAGCGCAAGGTACTCGGGGGCGGACGCGACCGTGATGCCGCCAGTCGGGCAGAAGACGATGTCGGCGAACGGACTGGCCCATGCCTTCAGCATCGCGATGCCGCCTGCCGCGCCCGCAGGGAAGAACTTGAGAAAACGCAGGCCCTCTTCGGCCGCGGCCATCACCTCGCTCGCCGTCGCGACGCCGGGCAGCAGCGCGAGCTGCAACGCGCGGCACGCCTCGGCGACGCTCGGCAGCCATCCGGGGCTGACCGCGAAGCGCGCTCCAGCCGCGTGAGCCGCGCGCGCATCGGCCGGCGACCGAACCGTGCCCGCGCCGACGATCGCCTCGGGCACTTCGCGCGCGATCGCCTCGACCGCTGCAAGGCCGGCCGGCGTGCGCAGCGTCACCTCGAGCACCGTGACGCCGCCCTCGACGAGGGCGCGCGCCATCGGCACCGCATGCTCGACGCGCTCGATCACGATGACCGGAATGACCGGCCCGTGGCGCGCGAGCTCGAGCGGATCGAGCATCGCGCCGCCGGTCGATGTCACAGCCATGTGCACGCTCCCTGCTCCGCCGAGACGACGTTCTTGCGCATGCCGGCGAAGAGCTCGCGGCCGAGGTCGTGGCCGTTGTTCGCCACCTGCGCCGGCGTGAGCACGGGAATCTCGCGACGCTCCCATTCGTCCCTCGGCACGAGGGCGTCGAGCGTGCCCGCGACGGCGTCGACGCGAATGACATCGCCATCGCGGATGCGCCCGAGCGCTCCGCCGGCAAGCACCTCGGGACTGACGTGGATCGCCGCGGGGATCTGGCCCGACGCGCCGCTCATCCGCCCGTCGGTGACGAGCGCGACGCGGAAGCCCTTCTTCTGAAGCGCGCCGAGCGGCGGCGTCAGCTTGTGCAGCTCGGGCATGCCATTGGCCTTTGGGCCTTGCCAGCGCACGACGCAGATCACGTCGCGATCGAGTTCGCCGGCAGTGAAGGCCTGCTGCAATGCGGCCTGCGAATCGAACACGCGCGCCGGCGC
>JAYTHL010000427.1:0-3292 GCA_043732605.1 Rhizobacter sp.
CTCATGAAGCTCACCATCTGGCGGTCGTTGACGAGCAGGACCGGCGCGTCGGCGCAGGCGCCGAGGCACTCGGCCTTCTGCACGGTGAAGGCGCCGTCGGGGGTCGTGCCGCCTTCGTCGATGTGCAGCGACGCGCACAGGTGCTCGAGCGCGTGCTGGCCACCCCGCAGCTGGCACGGGAGGTTGGTGCAGACGTTGAGCTTGACGCGGCCGATCGGCACCTGATTGAACATGTTGTAGAAGGTCGTGACCTCGTGCACCGCGATCGGCGGCATGTCGAGCGCTGCGGCGACGATGTCTTCGCTCTCCTGCGAGATGAAGCCGTGCTCCTGTTGCAGCACGGCCAGGCAGGCGATCACCGCCGACGCCTTGCCCGCAGGGGGGTACTTCGCGAACTCGCGCTCGAAGCGGCGCACCGTATCGGCCGAGAGCCTTTCCTGCCAGGTCGACTGCGCGTTCATCGATCGATCTCGCCGAAAACGATATCCATCGTGCCGATCACGGCGACGGCGTCCGCGATCATGTGGCCACGCGCCATCTCGTCGAGCGCGGCCAAGTGCGGAAACCCGGGCGCGCGAATCTTGAGTCGGTACGGTTTGTTGGCGCCGTCGCTGACGAGGTAGATGCCGAACTCGCCCTTCGGATGCTCCACCGCCGCGTACGCCTCGCCCTCGGGCACGCGGATGCCTTCGGTGAAGAGCTTGAAGTGGTGGATCAGGTCTTCCATCCCGGTCTTCATGTCGACGCGCGACGGCGGCGCGACCTTGTGGTTCGACGTGATCACCGGGCCGGAGTTGGCGCGCAGCCACGCGACGCACTGCTTGATGATCCGGTTGGCCTGGCGCATCTCCTCGACACGCACGAGATAGCGGTCGTAGGTGTCGCCGTTGACGCCGAGCGGGATGTCGAAATCCATCTGGTCGTAGACGTCGTACGGCTGGTGCTTGCGCAGGTCCCAGAGCACGCCGGAGCCGCGCAGCATCGGGCCGGTGAAGCCGAGGTTCTTGGCGCGCTCGGACGTGACGACGCCGATGCCGACGGTGCGCTGCTTCCAGATCCGGTTGTCGGTCAGCAGCGTCTCGTACTCGTCGACCTTCTCCGGGAAGCGCTTCGAGAAGTCGTCGATGAAGTCGAGCAGCGAGCCGCCGCGGTTGGCGTTCATGTCGCCGGTCGCCTTCGTGCCGCGGATCTTCGACTCGCGGTACTGCGGCATCGAGTCCGGCAGGTCGCGGTAGACGCCGCCCGGCCGGAAGTAGGCCGCATGCATGCGCGCGCCCGAGGCTGCCTCGTACATGTCGAACAGGTCCTCGCGCTCGCGGAAGCAGTAGATGAAGATGTTCATCGCACCGCAGTCGAGGCCGTGCGCGCCGAGCCACATCAGGTGGTTCATGAGCCGCGTGATCTCGGCGAACATGACGCGGATGTACTGCGCGCGGATCGGCACGTCGACGCCGATGAGCTTCTCGATCGCCAGACAGTAGGCGTGCTCGTTGCACATCATCGAGACGTAGTCGAGCCGGTCCATGTAGGGCAGCGACTGGATGTACGTCCGCGTCTCGGCGAGCTTCTCGGTCGCGCGGTGGAGCAGGCCGATGTGCGGATCGGCACGCTGGATGACCTCGCCGTCGAGCTCGAGCACGAGGCGCAGCACGCCGTGCGCGGCCGGATGCTGCGGCCCGAAGTTCAGCGTGTAGTTCTTGATGTCGGCCATCTAGCGCAGACCACCGTAGTTGTCTTCGCGTATGACGCGCGGAGTGATCTCGCGCGGCTCGATCGTCACCGGTTGGTAGATGACGCGACGCTGGTCGGGGTCGTAGCGCATCTCGACCGTGCCCGAGACGGGGAAGTCTTTCCGGAACGGATGGCCGATGAAGCCGTAGTCGGTGAGGATACGGCGCAGGTCGAGGTGACCGTCGAAGATCACGCCGAACAGGTCGAAGGCCTCGCGCTCGAACCAGTTGGCGCTGCTCCACACCTCGGTCAGCGAAGCGACCTGCGGCACGTCGTCGTCGGGGCAGAACACTTTCAGGCGCAGGCGCCGGTTGTGCGTCAGCGAGAGCAGATGCGAGACGACGCAGAAGCGCGGTCCTTCCCACGGCTCGTCGCGGTAGCTTGAGTAATCGACGCCGCACAAGTCGACGAGCTGCTCGAAGGCGAGATCGGAGTGATCGCGCAGGATGCCCGCGACCGCGAGGTAGTCGGCGGCGCTCACCGTGAGCGTCAGCTCGCCGAGCGCTCGATCGAGCCTCTTCACGCGCTCGCCAAGCTGCGCGCCGATCGCTTCCTGGAGGCTGTCGAGCGAACTCATCGGGCGATCGTCGTTTCGCGCCGGATCTTGGCCTGCAGCTGCAACACGCCGTAGAGCAACGCTTCGGCCGTCGGCGGACAGCCCGGCACGTACACGTCGACCGGCACGATGCGGTCACAGCCGCGCACGACCGAGTAGCTGTAGTGGTAATAGCCGCCGCCGTTGGCGCACGAGCCCATCGAGATCACCCAGCGCGGCTCGGCCATCTGGTCGTAGACCTTGCGCAGCGCCGGCGCCATCTTGTTGCAGAGCGTGCCGGCGACGATCATCAGGTCGCTCTGGCGCGGGCTCGGGCGGAACAGCATGCCGAAGCGATCGATGTCGTAGCGCGCCGCGCCCGCATGCATCATCTCGACGGCGCAGCACGCAAGGCCGAAGGTCATCGGCCAGAGCGAGCCGGTCTTCGACCAGTTGATGACCGTGTCGAGGCTCGTCGTGACGAAGCCTTCCTTCAGAACGCCGTCAAGACTCATCCGTCATTCCCAATCGAGGGCTCCCTTTTTCCACTCGTAGACGAAGCCGACGACGAGGATGCCGAGGAAGATCATCATGGCCCAGAAGCCTGTCGGCCCGATCTCTTTGAGCGAGACGGCCCAGGGGAAAAGGAACGCGATCTCGAGATCGAACAGGATGAAGAGAATCGCGACGAGGTAGTAGCGTACGTCGAACTTCATCCGCGCGTCCTCGAACGCCTCGAAGCCGCACTCGTAGGGAGAGTTTTTCGCCTGGTCGGGCTTCCTCGGACCGAGGAGGAAGCCGAGCACCTGAGGCGCGACACCGACCGCTACCCCGATCAGGATGAAGAGGATGACGGGCAGGTAGGGTTCGAGAGTCATGAGTTGGTGCCGACGGCGAGACTCGAACTCGCACAGCTTTCGCCACTACCCCCTCAAGATAGCGTGTCTACCAATTTCACCACGTCGGCGGCACTCGAATTCGCTGCGTCGGCTGGCATGAGGAATGGCTCGCCGGGCAACTCGGGAT
>JAYTHL010000428.1:0-3291 GCA_043732605.1 Rhizobacter sp.
GCTGACCGCCTCGCGGCCGTATTTGTCCTTGACGTAGTCGATCACCCGGTCGCGGTTGCCCTGGCAGAAGTCGATGTCAAAGTCGGGCATCGACACCCGCTCGGGGTTCAGGAAGCGCTCGAACAGCAGCTTGTAGCGCAGCGGGTCGAGGCCGGTGATATTGAGCGAGTACGCGACCAGCGACCCCGCGCCCGAGCCGCGTCCCGGACCGACCGGGCAGCCGTTCTTCTGCGCCCAGTTGATGAAGTCGGCGACGATCAGGAAGTAGCCCGAGAAGCCCATCTTCAGGATGGTCTCGATCTCGAAGTCGAGCCGCTCGACGTAGCGCGGCCGCTCGCGCTCGCGTGCCGCCGCATCGGGATAGAGCTGGGCGAGTCGGACCTCGAGGCCCTCGTGTGAGGCGACCCGGAAATACTCGGCGATCGGCACGCGCACGCCGTCGACGAGCGGCGTCTCGAAGTCGAGCATCTGCGGCTTGCCGAGCACCAGGCTCAGGCTGCAGCGCCGCGCGATCTCGACCGTGTTGGCGAGCGCGCTCGGCAGGTCGGCGAAGAGCGCTTCCATCTGCGCCTGGGTCTTGAAGTACTGCTCGCGGCTGAAGCGCTTCACGCGTCTCGGGTTGGACAGCATCTCGCCGTCGGCGATGCAGACCCTGGCCTCGTGCGCCTCGTAGTCGTCGGCGCCGAGGAACTGCACGGTGTGCGTCGCGACGACCGGCAACTTGGCGGCAGCCGCGAGCTCGACGGCGGCGCGAACGTGCGCTTCGTTGCCCGCGAGGCCGCTGCGTTGCAGCTCGAGATAGAAGCGGCGCGGAAACCATTCGGCCAATCGGTCGGCGAGCGCGCGGGCGCGCGCCGAGTCTCCGGCGAGGAGCGCGCGGCCGATGGCCCCGGCGTCGGCCGCCGACAGCACGATCAGGCCTTCGCCGCACTCGTGCAGCCAGGCCCACTCGATGATCGCGTGGCCACTGCCGGCGTTCTGCAGCCAGCCGCGCGAGAGCAACTCGCACAGGTTCAGGTAGCCGACGCGGTTCTGCACCAGGACGACGAGCCGGCTCGGCGCTTTCTCGCCGGTCTCGGCCGCCATCAGCACCTCGGCGCCGAGAATCGGCTTGACGCCGACCTGGCGCGCCGCGCTGTAGAACTTGACGGCACCGAAGAGGTTGCTGACGTCGGTGATGGCGAGAGCGCCCTGCCCGTCGGCTGCGGCCGCGGCGACGGCATCGTCGATGCGCAAGGTGCCGTCGACGACCGAAAATTCGGTGTGCGCGCGCAGGTGAACGAAAGCCATCCGCGGCATTCTAGAGAGCGCCATCGGCAGCCCCGGAGCATTTCCCCTTCTTGTGCCGATCCCGGGGCACGGCGCTTGCCGAAGGGCCTGTCATGCGCCGATCGAGGAGTTCCGCTAACCTGCCGGACCGCCTCCTGCACAGCGCTCGCGCGAAGGGGATCCAGCGATGAACGCCTCACCCGAATTCGGCTTCCAGCCCGTCTCTCTCGAGCCGCTCGCCGCGCGCTACGCGGCCGTGCGCCAGGCCAGCCTCGCGCTCGCCGCGTCGCTCTCGGCCGAAGACTGCCAGGTGCAGTCGATGCCCGACGCGAGCCCGACCAAGTGGCACCTTGCCCACATCACGTGGTTCTTCGAGACTTTCCTGCTCGAGCGCTTCGAGGCGGGCTTCGCGCCCTTCGATCCTGCCTTCCGCGTCCTCTTCAACAGCTACTACCAGGGCATCGGCGAGCAGCATCCGCGCGCGCAGCGCGGCCTCGTCACGCGGCCGTCGCTCGACGACGTGAAGCGCTACCGCGCCAACGTCGACGAGCGCATGCAGGCGCTGCTCGCCACGCGCGCAGGAGACGCCGAGATCGAGTCGCTCGTCGTCCTCGGCCTGCAGCACGAGCAGCAGCACCAGGAGCTGCTCCTCACCGACATCAAGCACGCGCTCTCGTTCAACCCGGTCGCGGGCGCATATGCGAAGCGCTGGCCGATCATCCGCGTCGGCCCGCAGCCGCTGCGCTGGTTCGGCTACGAGGGCGGCCTCGTCGAGCTCGGCCATTCGGCCTGCGACGACGGCGCCTTCTGCTTCGACAACGAGACGCCGCGGCACCGCGCCTACACCGCGCCGTTCGAGCTCGCCTCGCGTCCTGCGACCTATGGCGACTTCCTCGCCTTCATCGACGACGACGGCTACGCGCGTCCCGAGCTCTGGCTCTCGATGGGCTGGGACTGGGTTCGCAGCAGCCAGCGCGTCGCGCCGCTCTACTGGCGCAAGCAGAGTGATCGCTGGTTCAGCCACACGCTGCAGGGCCTGGTCGAGATCGATTCGCACACGCCCGTGTGCCACCTGAGCTTCTTCGAGGCCGAAGCCTTCGCTCGGTGGTCGGGAGCGCGCTTGCCGACCGAGCTCGAGTGGGAGCTCGGCGCACGCGCGCTGCGCGCGCCGCTGGCCGGCAACTTCGCCGGCCGCGGCGCCTTCCATCCGCTGCCGCAGCAGTCGCCGGTCAGCGACGAGCCGGTGCAGATGTTCGGCGACGTCTGGGAGTGGACGCAGTCCGCGTACCTGCCCTATCCCGGCTACCGGACGCTGCCCGGCGCCGTCTGCGAGTACAACGGCAAGTTCATGTGCAACCAGTTCGTGCTGCGCGGCGGCTCGTGTGCGACGCCCGAAGGACACGTGCGCGCGAGCTACCGCAACTTCTTCCCGCCCGAGGCCCAGTGGCAGTTCAGCGGCGTGCGCCTGGCGCGCGACGCCTGAGCGTCGCGAGCGCCGCGCGCCTCTCGCTCAGGCTGCCTGGCGGCGGCGTGCGTCGAGGCCGAGCGAGCCGGGGCCGAACGCGGCCAGGATCAGCATGCCGCCGGAGATCGACAGGTTCTTCATGAAGTTGATCTGCTGCATCATCTTCGACGCTGCGTCGGCCGCCCAGAAGTTGTGGAAGATGAAGCCGGCGAGCAGCGTGAACACGGCCAGGATCAGCGCCGCCTGACGCGTGTAGAAGCCGACCACGAGCGCGAGACCGCCGCCGAGCTCGACCAGCACGGTCAGCGCCGCGACGATCGTCGGCATCGGCAGCCCCTTCGAGGCGATGTAGCCGACGGTGCCGTCGAAGCCGGCGATCTTCGAGAAGCCCGAAAGGACGAAGAGCAGGCCGAGCAGGATGCGGCCGACGAGGACCGTGGTGTTCTGGAGTTGCGTGTTCATGGGGTTGATTCCTTGAGGTGAAGAAAAAGGCTCAGGCGAGGTCGAAGACGAGCACTTCGGCATCCGCGCCGTGCGCGAGGCTGAGATCGGTCTCG
>JAYTHL010000429.1:0-3286 GCA_043732605.1 Rhizobacter sp.
CCGGTCCAGCACATCGGCAAGCTGCTCGTGCTCTGGCGTCCGCCGGCCGAGAAGGTCAAGGTCGAGAAGGAAGGCCGCATGCCGGGCCCGAAGGTCGTCAAGGTGCTGAAGTTCGCCAAGAGCGGCAACCACCGGCCGCAGGTGAAGAAGGTGACCGTCGTCGGCAACATGCGGCTGGCGGCAGGCGGCACGCTCAAGCGCGCCCGCAAGAAGGTCACCAGCCTCAAGAAGTCGGCGCAGCAGGCGTAGCGACTGCGCGGCGCGCCGTCAGCCGCCAGGCCAGAACGGCAGCAACCACCACCTTCACCAGGAAGAACACCGACGCGACGCCGTGCAGGACGGCGAACGACGGCCCGCCCTCACCGCGTCGCGCAGTCTCGATCATCGGCTGGATGGCGAAGTAGCCCGCGACGATGCAGAACAGCGCCGCGAGCGCGAGCATCAGCTCGACGCTGAAGCGCGACTTCGCGGCCCGGTGCAAGGCGCGCGGACTGCGTATCGCGAGCACCAGCAGCAGCGCCGCGGCGGCGAGTCCCACGTGGGCATCGATCTCGAAGAGGCGTGCGGCGACGCGACCCGCATCGGCACGCGGCAAGGTCGCGAACAGCGTCGGCGCGGCGACGAAGCCGATCGCGACCATCGCGCCGGTCCACAGTCCGGCGAGCCAGCCCGCGAAGCGCTCCGCCAGCGTCGCGCTCACGAGGCCGTCACTCGTAACGGACAGCGATGATCTCGTAGCTCTTCGCGCCCCCGGGCGCCTGGACCTCGGCGAGATCGCCCGCGACCTTGCCGATCAGCGCGCGCGCGATCGGCGAGCTGATCGAGATCAGGTTGAGCTTCAGGTCAGCCTCGTCGTCGCCGACGATCTGGTAGGTCACCGCCGTTCCCGACTCTTCCTCTTCGAGATCGACTGTCGCGCCGAAGATGACGCGGCCTTCGGCGTCGAGCGCCGACGGATCGATGATCTGCGCGGCGGCAAGCTTGCTCTCGATCTCGAGAATGCGGCCTTCGATGAAGCCCTGCTTGTCCTTGGCCGCCTCGTACTCGGCGTTCTCGGACAGGTCGCCCTGCGCACGCGCTTCGGAGATCGCCTGGATCACAGCGTGACGCTCGACGCCTTTCAGCCGGGCGAGCTCTTCCTTGAGCTTCTCGGAGCCGCGTCGGGTGAGCGGAATGGTGGCCATGGAAAACCTCGGGGGGAAAGAAAACCGCCGCCAGGATGCTCCGGCGGCGGCGGCGACTGACAACCAGTTTAGTGCAGCCCGGCGTGCAGTTCCTGCAGCGAGGTCACTCCCAGATCGTCGCGATGCTTCATGCCTTCGACTGCCGCCTCGCAGCCCGCCATGCTCGTGTAGTACGTGACCCGATGAGCGAGCGCCGCCTGGCGGATGTGGCGCGAGTCGGCGATCGCCGTGCGCGTCTCGTCGACGGTCGTGAAGACGAGCTGGATCTCGTTGCCTTTCAGCAGGTCGACGATGTTCGGGCGGCCGTCCTTGACCTTGTTGACCGCGCGCACCGGCACGCCGCCCTCGGTGATGGCGGCCGCCGTGCCGCGGGTGGCGACGATCGAGAAGCCGAGCGCATGCAGCTCTCGCGCGACGACGACGGCGCGCGCCTTGTCGGTATTGCGCACGGTGATGCAGACCGTGCCCTTGGTCGGCAGGCGCGAGCCGGCGCCGAGCTGGCTTTTCAGCATCGCCTCGCCGAAGGTGCGGCCGACGCCCATCACCTCGCCGGTCGAGCGCGTCTCCGGCCCGAGGACCGGGTCGACGCCCGGGAACTTGTTGAACGGAAAGACCGCTTCCTTGACCGAGAAGTACGGCGGCACGACCTCGCCGCGCACGTTCTTCTGGTCGGCGAGCTTGTGCCCGACCATGCAACGCGCCGCGATCTTGGCCAGCGGCTCCCCCGTGGCCTTCGACACGAAAGGCACGGTGCGCGACGCGCGCGGATTCACCTCGAGCACGTAGATGACGGCCGCGTCGCCGTCACCCGACACGTCGCCCTGGATCGCAAACTGCACGTTCATCAGGCCGACGACCTTGAGCGCCCGAGCCATCAGCGCCGTCTGCCGGCGCATCTCGTCCTGGAGCTTCTTCGGCAACGAATACGGCGGCAGCGAGCACGCCGAATCACCCGAGTGGATGCCCGCCTGCTCGACGTGCTCCATGATCCCGCCGATCATCACCTCGACGCCGTCGCTGATGCAATCGACGTCGACCTCGATCGCGTCGTCGAGGAAGCGGTCGAGCAGCACCGGCGACTTCTCGCTCACCTTCACGGCCTCGCGCATGTAGCGCTCGAGGTCCTTGTCGCCGTGGACGATCTCCATCGCCCGGCCGCCCAGCACGTAGCTCGGCCGCACGACGAGCGGATAGCCGATCTCCTGCGCGAGAGCGAGCGCCTGATCTTCGGTGCGCGCCGTGCGGTTCGGCGGCTGGCGCAGGCCGAGTTCGACCAGCAGTTTCTGGAAGCGCTCGCGGTCTTCGGCGATGTCGATCGAGTCGGGCGTCGTGCCGACGATCGGCACGCCCGCGCGCTCGAGCTCGAGGGCGAGCTTCAGCGGCGTCTGGCCGCCGTACTGAACGATGACGCCGTGCGGCTTTTCCTTGGCGACGATCTCGAGCACGTCCTCGAGCGTGACCGGCTCGAAGTAGAGGCGATCGGACGTGTCGTAGTCGGTCGACACCGTCTCGGGATTGCAGTTGATCATGATCGTCTCGTAGCCGTCCTCGCGCATCGCGAGGGCCGCATGGACGCAGCAGTAGTCGAACTCGATGCCCTGGCCGATGCGGTTCGGGCCGCCGCCGAGGACCATGATCTTCTTGCGATCGGTCGGCTCGGCCTCGCACTCCTCGTCGTAGGTCGAGTACATGTACGCCGTCTGCGTCGAGAACTCGGCGGCACAGGTGTCGACGCGCTTGTAGACCGGCCGCACGTCTTGCGCGTGGCGCTGCGCGCGCAAGGTCGACTCGCTCACCTTGAGGAGGCCGGCGAGCCGGCGATCCGAAAAGCCCTTCGCCTTCAGGTAGCGCATCTCGATCGCCGAGAGACTTTCGAGCGATCGCCCGGCGAGCTTCTTCTCGGTCGCGATGATCTCCTCGATCTGCGCGAGGAACCACGGATCGATCGCGGTCTCGTCGAAGATCTCGTCGAGGCTCATGCCGATGCGGAACGCGTCGGCGACGAACAGGATGCGCTCGGGTCCGGCTTCGCCGATCTCCTGGACGATCTCTTCGCGGTCGCTCGATCGCGTGCTGAATCCGTCGATGCCGGTCTCGAGTCC
>JAYTHL010000430.1:0-3274 GCA_043732605.1 Rhizobacter sp.
GCGAGCCATTGCTCGACCTGCTCGGCGCTGGTGTCGGCAGGAAGCTCGACCGGGAACGTGAAGACGAGACGGGGCTCGTCGATGCCGTCGCCCGGCCGCGTGCGCTCCATGAGCTCGGCGTAGATGGTCTCGGGCGAGTCGTGGCGCACGCGCTGCGCCGTCTCCTTGTCGAACAGCTCGGCCGCGCGCGCGAAGAGCAGCTTCAGATGGTCGTTGAGCTCGGTCATCGTGCCGACCGTCGAGCGCGAGCTGCGCACGGGGTTGGTCTGGTCGATGGCGATCGCCGGCGGAACGCCCTCGACCTTGTCGACCGCCGGCCGGTCCATGCGCTCGAGGAACTGGCGCGCGTAGGCGCTGAAGGTCTCGACGTAGCGGCGCTGCCCCTCGGCGTAGAGCGTGTCGAACACCAGGCTCGATTTGCCCGAGCCGCTCGGCCCGGTCACGACCGTCATTTCGCCGGTGCGGATGTCGAGGTCGAGGTTCTTGAGGTTGTGCTGACGGGCGCCTCGGATGCGGATGACGCCGGAGGTCATGGAGCGGGCTCTTTTGCGAAGGGAGCGGGCATTCTAGAGAGCGGTTCGTGCGCAGGCGGCCCCGTTTGCAATGGCCTTGCGAGCGACTTTCAAGGGTGCGCGCCCACTCTTTTCGCGCCTCGCTAGACTGGGGCTTTGCGCCGCCGACCATGAAGATCGATTTCGTTTCCGACGTCGCCTGCCCGTGGTGCGCGGTCGGCCTGAACTCGCTGGAGATCGCGCTCTCGAGGCTCGATCCGGCGATCCCCGTCGAGCTGCACTTCCAGCCGTTCGAGCTCAATCCGCAGATGCCGGCCGAGGGCGAGGACGCGGTCGAGCACCTCTCGCGCAAGTACGGCGCGGCGCCCGAGCAGCTCGCCAAGAACCGCCAGCACCTGCGCGAGCGCGGCGCTGCGGTCGGCTTCGCCTTCGGCGACCGGCCGCGCGTCTGGAACACCTTCGATGCGCATCGTCTGCTCCACTGGGCCGGGCTCGAAGGCAGGCAGCGCGAGCTCAAGCACGCGCTGCTGGCTGCGTACCACACGCGGGCCGAGAACCCGGGCGCGCGCGACGTGCTGATCGAGGTCGCCGGCGAGGTCGGCCTCGACACGGCGCGCGCCGCCGAGATCCTCGATTCCGATGCCTACACCTCCGAGGTGCGCGCGGCCGAGCGGCACTGGCAGGAGCTCGGCATCCACTCGGTGCCGGCGGTCGTGATCGACGATCGCCACCTGATCTCGGGCGGCCAGCCGCCCGAGGTCTTCGAGCAGGCGCTGGCCAGGATCGCCGCCGGCGGCTGACGCTTCGCGGGGCGCGGAGTCGACGCTTCTCGTGGCGCGGAGTCGACGCATCGCATCGACACAATTGCGGGCTCGCGCGGCGCCGCTTCCACGCTAGAGTGGCCGGCCGGCGCGACGCTCCGGCGCAGCCCATGACCCGACGCCTCGCCCCATGCTGATCGCGATCGCCGCCCTGCTCGGCGTGATCGGCATCGCCACCGCGGCCTCGGCCCTGCGATCCCTGTCCCGGGCGCGCCTCTTCGGCTTCCTCGTCAAGGCCGTCCTCGCCCTGGTGCTGATCGCCGTGGGCGGCATCCTCGGCGTCACCGCGCTCGGCCTGCAGGGCATGCAGGCGCTGACGCGCGAAGACGCCGTGGCGAAGATCAAGGTGGTACCGACCGGCCTGCAGCGCTACGACGCGACCGTGACCTTCGCCGACGGCCGCGTCGAGACCTACGACCTCGCCGGCGACGACATCCTGATCGACGGCCACATCGTCAAGTGGACGCCGCTCGCCAACGAGCTCGGCCTGCACACCTCGTACCGGCTCGACCGCATCTCCGGCCGCTACCGCACGATCGAGCAGGAGAACACGGCGCGGCGCACGCTCTATCCGATCGGCACGCCGGCGCTGGTCGATCTCGTCGCGATCGGCCGGCGCGTGCCGCTCGGCATGTTCTTCGACGCCGAGTACGGCTCGGCCACCTACGTGCCTGTCGACGGACCGGCGGAGCTCGAGCTCGAGGTGTCGACGACGGGCTTCCTGCTGCGCCAGAAGCCGCAACCCATCACCTTGCCCAAGTCCTGACGGAAACCCAACGATGAGCGAGACGATCGAGACCCTGCTGCGCACCGGCGCCGACGCCGCCACCGCCCTGATCGCGCCGGGCCGGCCGCCGCTCACGCACGGCGCGCTGCGCGCGCTGGTCGCGGCGACGGTCCGCTCGCTCAACGCGGCGGGCGCCGGCCGCAACGACCGGGTCGCGATCGTCCTCGACAACGGCCCCGAGATGGCGGCGTGCTTCCTCGCCTGCGCCGCCGGCGCGACGAGCGCGCCGCTCAATCCGGGCTACCGCGCGGAGGAGTTCGAGTTCTATCTCTCGGACCTGAGCGCGAAGCTGCTCGTGGTCGCGCGCGGGAGCGCGTCGCCGGCGGTCGCGGTCGCGGACAAGCTCGGCGTGCGCATCGTCGACCTCGTCGTCGACGACGGCGCGCCGGCGGGGAGCTTCCGCCTCGAGCCTCGCGCCTCGTCGGCCGAGGTCGCGCCGGCCGCGAGCGGCGGGGTCGCCACGGCGGGCGACATCGCGATGGTGCTGCACACCTCGGGCACGACCTCGCGGCCGAAGATCGTGCCGCTCTCGGTCGCCAACCTGTGCGCCTCGGCGAAGAACATCCGCGCGTCGCTGGCGTTGAGCGCGAACGACATCGGCCTGAACATCATGCCGCTGTTCCACATCCACGGCCTGATCGCCGGCGTGCTCGCGCCGGTCTCCGCGGGCGCGGCCGTCTACTGCACGCCCGGCTTCAACGCGCTCAAGTTCTTCACCTGGATGGACGACGCGAAGCCGACGTGGTACACGGCCGTGCCGACGATGCACCAGGCGATCGTCTCGCGCGCGAAGAACAACGGCGAGGTGATCAAGCGCCATCCGCTGCGCTTCATGCGCTCGTCGTCGTCGTCGATGCCGCCGCAGGTCATCGCCGAGCTCGAGGCGGCGTTCGGCGCGCCGCTGATCGAGGCCTACGGCATGACCGAGGCGACGCACCAGATGGCGTCCAACCCGCTGCCTCCTGCCGTGAGGAAGCCCGGCAGCGTCGGCCTCCCGGCCGGCCCCGAGATCGCGATCATGGGCAGCGCCGGCGAGCTGCTCGCGCACGGCTTCACCGGCGAGATCGTGATCCGCGGCGCCAACGTCACGGCCGGCTACGAGAGCAATCCGGCCGCCAACGCCGAGGGCTTCCGCGACGGCTGGTTTCGCACCG
>JAYTHL010000431.1:0-3262 GCA_043732605.1 Rhizobacter sp.
CGTCGGCGCTCGATCAGGAGCTCGTCGGCGAGGTGCTACGCGTCGTCGAGTCGCTCGCCGTCGACACGGCATGACGCTGCTCATGGTCACGCACGAGATGAGCTTCGCTCGCAAGGTGTCCGATCGCGTCGTCTTAATGCACGCCGGCCGGATCCACGAGATCGGTCCGCCGACGCAGATCTTCGGCGCGCCGCAGACGGCCGAGACGTTGAGCGAGCCTTCGTCGAACACTTCCAGGCCGTTGATGCAGCGCAGCAGCGTGCTCTTCCCGGAGCCGCTCTTGCCGATGTTGGCGATGACCTCGCCGACCGCGACGTCGAGGTCGGTGCCGACGAAGCCGTAGGGCGCCGAGTCGGTCGGGATCGCGACCGTGAGGACCTTCTGGGCCATTGACCTCGTCGAGCGCGTTCTGCGCGAAGACGGGCAGGGCAGCGGCGAGTGCCAGGGCGGTGGCGGCGCGCAGGCCGTGGCGGCGGGAGATCTTGATGTTCATGTCGAGGTTCCGCAGGAGTGGATCGACCGGGGAATGTCACGGTGACGCCCGGCGGCCGGCTCCCCGGACCGCAAGCTTCGTGCCTCGCGTTGTCGATCTCTGTCGATCACCCCACCCGGGAAGGTGCCGTGGAAAGCCGTCGGCTGCTCGGCTATACCTGTGACTCCCGTCCGCACTCAATGGAGCCACTCTTGGCGATGGAACATTTCGACGTCCCCGCGGATCGACCGCATTTCGCGGTCTGGCCCAAGCGGCTGCCGCGCGCGCTCGTCGTGCCCGAGACCACGCTCTGGTTCAACCTCGAGGTCGCCGCGACGCGCTACCCCGATCGCGCCGCCTATCTCTTTTTCGGTCGGGCGCTCAGCTACCGGCAGTTGCGCGACGACGCGCTCACGCTCGCGGGGTGGCTGCAGCGGGTCGGCGTCGAGAAGGGCGACCGGGTCGCCGTCTTCATGCAGAACTGCCCGCAGTTCCCGACCGCGCTCTACGCCGTGCTGCGCGCCGATGCCGTCGTCGTTCCGGTCAACCCGATGAATCGCGAGGAGGAGTTCAAGCACTACATCACCGACCCGGGGACCAAGGTCGTGATCTGCAGTGCCGACCTCGCGGAGATCGTCGCGAAGGCCAATGCGGCGCTGCCGGAGAGCGAGCGCGTCCGCGCCATCGTCGTCACGCGCTACAGCGACGCGATGCCGCCGCAAGGCGCGATCGGCGCGATCGACATGCCGCCGCCCACGATGGAAACGTGGCTGCGCGCCGACCCGGCATTGCCGGCGGGTGCGACGCCGTGGAATGACGCGATCGCCGAGCAGCTGGTGCCCGGTCCGCACACCGCCAAGCCCGACGACCTCGCGCTGTTGCCGTACACGTCGGGGACGACCGGCCTGCCGAAGGGTTGCATGCACACGCACCGCACGCTGATGCCGAACGTGATCGGCGGCCAGTGGGGCTATGCGAGCGGAGCGGAGCCGGTCTCGCTCGGCGTCGTCCCGATGTTCCACATCACCGGGATGATGTACGGCGTCCTCGGCTCGGTCTACACCGGCAGCACGATCGTGGTCATGCCGCGCTGGGATCGCGAGCTCGCCGGCCGCCTGATCTCGCACCGCAAGATCACGCACTGGGTCTGCATCCCGACGATGGTGATCGACCTGTTCGGCAGCCCCAACTACAAGGGCTTCGATCTGTCGAGCCTGCGCAGCATCAGCGGCGGCGGAGCGGCGATGCCGTTCGCGGTCGCCGAGCGGCTGCAGCTCGAGTTCGGCCTGACCTTCAGCGAAGGCTACGGCCTGACGGAGACGTCGGCGCCGAGCCACGGCAATCCGCCCGAGCGCGCCAAGCTGCAGTGCCTCGGCATGCCGATCTTCGGCGTCGACTCGCGCGTCGTCGATCCGCTCACGCTCGAGGAGCTGCCGGTCGGCGAGGTCGGCGAGATCATCACGCGCGGGCCGATGGTGTTCAAGGGCTACTGGCGTCATCCGGAGGCGACCGAAGCGGCCTTCGTCGACTTCGACGGCCGCAAGTTCTTCCGCACCGGTGACCTCGGCCGCATGGACGAGGAGGGCTACTTCTTCATCACCGACCGCCTCAAGCGGATGATCAACGCGAGCGGCTTCAAGGTCTGGCCGGCCGAGGTCGAGATGCTGCTCTACAAGCATCCGGCAGTGCAGGAGGCCTGCATCATCGCCGCCCGCGACGCCTACCGCGGCGAGACCGTCAAGGCGATCGTCGTGCTCCGCGCCGAGGCCAAGGGCAAGACCACGGCCGAGGACATCATCGCGTGGTCGCGCGAGCACATGGCGGCCTACAAGGTGCCCAAGCTCGTCCAGTTCGTCGACGTGCTGCCGAAGTCGGGATCGGGCAAGGTCATGTGGCGACTGCTGCAGGACCAGGAGAGCGCGGGCTGAGCCACAGCGCGCGCTTTTCGAGCGTTCAGCGCTCGAACCAGCGCCCGCCGTCGCGCACGAAGCGCTCGTTGCCCGCGGCCGCGAACGCCGAGCGCTCAGGCTGCCACGCGCGGCGCTCGACGACGATCTCGTCGCTCGTCACGCGCAGCACGTTGAACGAGTTCTCCTCGCCGCGGCCGCGCGTCGAGGTCGCGGTGCCGGCCTGGACGACGAGCGCCGAGTAGCTCGCGATCTCGTGGCGTTTCGAGGTGTCGCCCGCCTGGCTGGTGTGGAAGTGTCCGGCGAGCAGCAGGTCGACGCCGCAGCGCGCGAACACCCCCATCGCCTCGCTCGCGCGGCCAACGAGTTTGACGTCGTCAGTGTCGTCGGGGAGGTCGAACGGGTGATGGGTGACGACGATCTTGACCACGTGACCGCCGAGCGGATCGAGCAGGCGATGGATGGCCGCCATTTGCCCCTCGTTGATGCGGCCGTTCTTGAAGGTCAGCGCGCGCGCGGTGTTGATGCCGATGACCGCGATCTCGGCGTCGACGAACGAGGGCTCGAGATCACGGCCGAAGTGGCGCATGAACTTGCCGAGCGGGCTGAGGAAGCGTTCCCAGACGCGGTAGAGCGGCACGTCGTGGTTGCCCGGCACGACGACTGTCGGCGCCGCGATGCGGGCGAGGAAGTCGCGCGCCTGTCGGAACTCGGCGGAACGCGCGCGCTGCGTCAGGTCGCCGGACACGACGACGACGTCGGGCGCGATGGTGGCGATCGTCGCCAGCAACGGCTCGAGGACGAGCGGATCGGTGCGTCCGAAGTGCAGGTCGGAGAGATGGACGAGCGTGCGCAAGCAGGCGCCCTCAGGTCGCGGCCGAGC
>JAYTHL010000432.1:0-3261 GCA_043732605.1 Rhizobacter sp.
ACCGGCAATGTCACCTTGGTCGCGACGTGCCCGAACGGCAATCCGGACAGGATGGGCGTTCGCGTGCTCGCGCGCACCCGCGCCAGCATCGCCGCGACCGAGTAGCCGCGATCGAGCGGCGACTTGCGAAAGCCGGACACCGCGCCGAGGACGATCGCCTTCTGCTGGTCGAGCACCCCTGCCTGGTGCAGTTGCAGCAGGTTGCGCTCGACGCGGTAGGGATGTTCGTTGACATCCTCGAGAAACAGGATGCCGCCCTTGATGCGCGGCCAGTACGGCGTCGCCAGCATCGAATTGACGATCGCCAGGTTGCCGCCCCAGAACGTGCCGCGGACTTCCAGCCCGTCGAAGCCGGCCTCGGTGCGAAAGCCGATCGCCTCCAGCTCGCCCGACATCGCCTCGAGAAAGCACGCCTGGGTGATGTCGTCGACGCCGCCCTCGGCAGCCGTCCGGCCGAAGTCGTCGCAGGCCAGCGGCCCGGCCCAGGTGACGCCGCCACCTTTGGCGAGCAGGCCGAGCTGGAGCGACGTCATGTCGCTCATCCCGACCCAGCGCGTGCCGGCCTCGACGCTCTTCCTCACGCGCTTCCACTCGATCCGGTCGAGCAGGCGGGACAGGCCGTAGCCGCCGCGGGTCGCGAGGGCGACGCTCGGTCGGGCGTCCGCGACCCGATGCAGTGCCGCCAGACGGATGTCGTCGTCGCCCGCGAAGCGCTGGTGTTTCGCCGCGGCATCGGCGTCGATCTCGACCGCGAAGCCGAGCTTGCCGAGCCGCGCGGCTGCGCGACGCAGCGGCGCGACCGAGCGCAGCACGCCGGCAGGCGAGAACAGCAGCAGCCCGCGGCCGGCGTCGCTCATCGCTCGGTCTTGGCGTCGATCTCCAGCGACTCGCCCGCGGGGATCGGCTCAGCCACGGAATCGGTGTCGGCCACCGGCGCCGGCATCGCGCGACGTGTCCGGTACTGCTCGCGCTTCTCGGCGAAGAACGAGCGCAGGACCTCGCTCGCCTCGCTCCCGAGTACACCGCCCTCGACGGTGGTGTGGTGGTTGAGCGCGGCGTTGCCGAAGACGTCGATCACCGAGCCTGCCGCGCCGGCCTTCGGATCGCGCGCGCCGTAGACGACGCGCTTGACGCGCGCATGCAGCAGCGCCATAGCGCACATCGCGCACGGCTCGAGCGTGACGAAGACTTCGCACTCGGGCAGCCGGTAGTTGCCGAGCAGGTGCGCGGCGTGGCGCAAGGCGACGATCTCGGCGTGGGCAGTCGGATCGTGGTCGGTGATCGGCCGGTTGTAGCCGGTCGCGATCACCTGCCGGCCGGCAGGCGTGTCGCGCACGATGACCGCGCCGACCGGCACCTCGCCGACGATCCAGGCGTTCTGGGCCTGGTCGAGCGCCTGGCGCATCGCGGACTCGTCGAGGCCTGTCATCAGTTCGACGCGGCGGCGCGCTCGGTCCGCTCGGCACTCTGTTGCAGAGCGCGGGCGGTGTCGTCGCGGATCTTGTCCTGGATGGCCTGCGACTCCTGTTGCACCGTCAGCTGGCCCGCACCCTCGCCTGCGTGGGCCGAGACGCGACCGACGCCGAGAGCACTTCGCTGCTGCCGGACGAGCGATCCGACGATCGCCAGCACGATCAGCAGCGACAGAACTCCGAAGATCGCCCGCATCGCCCCGCTCCCTGCGCCGCAGCGCCATCCGTGGAGGTCGCCCGAGCGGCGTTCGCATCGCCGGGCCCTCGTCCGGGATGATAGAGACTGGGACGGCGCAGCCCGTGGCGCCGCTCGTCGCCGGCGCAAGGATCGCGGAATTTGTGCAGCGCACGGCGGCAGCGCCACCGTGGCGCCACGCCACGTCACACGGAGGACGTCGGGGCGAACGAAGCCAGCGTGGAAGCGACCCCGTCACTCCCACTCGATCGTCGCCGGCGGCTTCGACGAGATGTCGTAGGTGACGCGGTTGATGCCGCGGACCTCGTTGATGATCCGGCTCGAGACCTTCTTCAGCAGCGCGTAGGGCAGCTCGGCCCAGTCGGCGGTCATGAAGTCGCTGGTCTGCACCGCACGCAACGCGACGACGTAGTCGTAGGTGCGGCCGTCGCCCATCACGCCGACGCTCTTGACCGGCAGGAACACGGCGAAGGCCTGGCTCGTCAGGTCGTACCAGCTCTTGCCGGTCGCCGGATCGATCGTCGCGCGGAGCTCCTCGATGAAGATCGCGTCGGCGCCGCGCAGCAGGTCGGCGAAATCGCGCCTGACCTCGCCGAGAATGCGCACGCCGAGGCCGGGGCCCGGGAACGGATGGCGATAGACCATGTCGTGCGGCAGGCCGAGCGCGACGCCAAGCTCCCTCACCTCGTCCTTGAAGAGCTCGCGCAGCGGCTCGAGCAGCTTCAGGCCGAGCGTCGCGGGCAGACCGCCGACGTTGTGGTGGCTCTTGATCGTCGTCGCCTTCTTCGTCTTCGCGCCGCCCGACTCGATCACATCGGGATAGATCGTCCCCTGGGCCAGCCACTTCGCCTGCTTCAGCTTGCCCGCCTCGCGCACGAAGACGTCGACGAACTCCTTGCCGATGATCTTGCGCTTGGCTTCCGGATCGGTGACGCCGACGAGCTCGCCGAGGAAACGCTCGCTCGCGTCGACCGCGATCACCTTCATGTGCCGATGCGCGGCGAACATCTCCATCACCAGCCGGCCCTCGTCCTTGCGCAACAGGCCATGGTCGACGAAGACGCAGGTGAGCCGATCGCCGATCGCCTTGTGGATCAGCGCCGCGGCGACGCTCGAATCGACGCCCCCCGAGAGGCCCAGGATCACCTCGTCGTCACCGACCTGCTCGCGGATCTTCGCGACCGCCTCGTCGATGTAGTTGCCCATCACCCAGTCGGGCCGCGCGGCGCAGATCTCCAGCACGAAGCGGTCGAGCAGCTCCCTGCCCTTCACTGTGTGCGTCACCTCCGGATGGAACTGCACACCGTAGAAGCGGCGCTGCTCGTCGGCCATGCCGGCGATCGGGCAGCTCGGCGTCGAGGCCATCAGCGCGAATCCGGGCGGCAGCGCGGTGACCTTGTCGCCGTGGCTCATCCAGACCTTGAGCATCCCGTGGCCGTCGCTGGTCGCGAAGTCCTCGATCGATTCGAGAAGCTTCGTGTGACCGCGCGCGCGTACCTCGGCATAGCCGAACTCGCGGTGTGACGCCGCCTCGACCTCTCCGCCGAGCTGAACGGCCATCGTGAACATGCCGTAGCAGATGCCGAGCACCGG
>JAYTHL010000433.1:0-3259 GCA_043732605.1 Rhizobacter sp.
CGATAGGCCACGCGCTCGAGCACATCGTCGACCCAGCGCGTGAACTCGAGCAGCGTCAAAGGCTCGACGCTGTCGTCGAGCGAGGCTCGACGTGCGGGCGGGAGCGGCGGATCGAGACCGAGCGCGGCGAGGGCCTGACGGCCGGCGTCGTCGTCGCGCAGTTGCGCCAGCACGCCCCAGCGCTCGAGCGCGGCATGCACCGCATCGAGCCACGCGGGCAGGCCGCGACGCGACGTTCCGGCGATCGCGTCGAGCGTCGCCGTCGCTTCTGCGTGGAGACGCGCCGCGCCGGTCGGCAGCGCGTCGGGCGCGATCGCGTCGCGACGCGAGATGCGCTTGCGGCGACAGACCCGCTCGAGCGCGGCGAGCGAGCCGACCTCGAGCGTCGGCGGCAGCGACTTGAGCCAGTCGAGGTAGGCGTCGGCGGTCGCGATCGGACGCGCTGCCAGCAACAAGGACATCACGCTCGCGCCGGCACGCGTCGTCGACATCTTCCAGCCGGTCTCGTCGGCGATGCGGACGCCGGCCCGCGCGAGCAGCGCGCGCACGCGGCGAACGAGGACCCGGTCGAGCGCGACCAACGCGACCGGCCGTTCGTCGCGGCCGAGATGGTCGAGGATCTGAGACGCCGCAGCCCACGCCTCGTCCTCGAAGCCGTCGCAGAGCGCGTGCGCGGGCGGATCGGCGGCGAGCTCGATCGCAGCGTTCGCGAACGGCTGGTCGAGCGTGACATCGGTGTCGACCACCAGAGCAGGCGCGTCGCCGTGCGCGAGCAGCGCTTGCGCGAGCCGGTCGACGCCGCCAGCCGCGATCGCGATCCAGGCCGAGGGACGCAGCGCGAACAGCCGATCGGTCGACGCATCGGGCGCATTCGCCGCCCACTCGATCGCGATCCGCGACAGCAGCTTCTCGAGCCCGGCCGGCCCGCCACCGACGCCGTCGAGAGCATCGCGGGCCGACTGCCACCACGCCTGCCGAGACGACGGTGCCATCGCGGACGCGGCGCGCGCGAGATCGCGCGCAGTCGTCGCGACCCGATGCGCCGCGTGCTCGAAGCCGCGCTTGTCCCGCCGCATCCACTCGACGCCCCAACGCTCGCGCGCCAGGAGCTGCGTCGCGACGAGGGCGTCGAGCGCGGCGTCGAAGCTGCTCTCCGCGTCGGCCGTCGTCGGCGGCCCGAGCGATGCGGCGAGCGTGCGCGTGGTCTCGATGCGCGGCATCCATGTGCCCAGTCGCGCGAAGGCACCGCGTGCCGGCGCGAGCAGCTCGACGAAGGGCACGAGCACGACGGCGTCGCGCCACGGCACTGATTCCTGCCGCGCCCAATCGGCGCAAGCGGCGGCGATCGCGTCCCAGCGCTCATCGCATGGAAAGCTCGCGCGCGAAGGCGACGCGCGCGAATCGTGCAGAGTGCCGAGCGTCACACGGGCTATCGTCGTCATAGGGCGCAGTTGAGGGCGGTACGGCGCGCTGCGAGAGCCGGTGTGCCAGAATGATTGTGCGCGCCGGGACGACTCTTGAAGTCGATGACGACGTGCCCATCTGGCCTTCATCGGCAGCAAGGAAAACGACATGAGCAGCGAGCTGATCACCCACACGTCCGACGCATCGTTCAACGCCGACGTACTCGAAGCCGGCACGCCTGTTCTCGTCGACTACTGGGCGGAGTGGTGCGGCCCGTGCAAGATGATCGCGCCGATCCTCGACGAGGTCTCGAAGGCCTACGACGGAAAGCTCCGCATCGCCAAGATGAATGTCGACGAGAACCGCGACGTGCCCGCCAAGTACGGCATCCGCGGCATCCCGACGCTGATGCTCTTCAAGGACGGCCAGCTGGCCGCGACCAAGGTCGGCGCACTCTCCAAGGCGCAGCTGACGGCCTTCATCGACGCCCATCTCGGCAGCGACGCCACCGCCGTCAAGTCCACGCTATAATCGTTCGCTAACGAAGGACGCTTTCGCCACGGCGTGGGCTTTCGGCACGAGACAGCCAGGCACCCTGCCGGTTGGGTCGCCAAGATCGCCCGCAGGGCAGGCCTCGAGGCACAGCGAAGCGGTCAACGCTTCTCCCTCAGATCCGCCGTTGTTTGACGACCAGAGTTGCGCACGGCGCAGCCCCGGAGCGCGGCTCACCGCCGCGCTCCTCTTCACGGATTCACCATGCGCCGAGTGGCGCTCCTTCCATGCACCTCTCCGAACTGAAGCTGATCCACGTCTCCGAGCTCATCAAGATGGGCGAGGCGCTGGAGATCGAGAACGTCGCCCGCATGCGCAAGCAGGAGTTGATGTTCGCGATCATGAAGAAGCGCGCCAAGGCCGGCGAGCAGGTCTTCGGTGACGGCGTGCTCGAGGTTCTGCCCGACGGGTTCGGCTTCCTGCGCTCGCCCGAGGCGAGCTACATGGCGTCGACCGACGACATCTACCTCTCGCCCAGCCAGGTGCGCCGCTTCAACCTGCACACCGGCGACATGGTCGAAGGCGAAGTGCGGGTGCCGAAAGACGGCGAGCGCTACTTCGCGCTGGTCAAGGTCGACAAGATCAACGACCTGCTCCCCGAGGAGAGCAAGCATAAGATCATGTTCGAGAACCTGACGCCGCTCTTCCCGAAGGAGCAGTTCAAGCTCGAGCGCGACACCAAGAACGAAGAGAACATCACCAGCCGGATCGTCGACCTGATCGCGCCGATCGGCAAAGGCCAGCGCGCCCTCCTCGTCTCGGCGCCCAAGAGCGGCAAGACGGTGATGATGCAGAACCTGGCGCATGCGCTGATCGCCAACTATCCCGAGGTCTACCTGATCGTCCTGCTCGTCGACGAGCGGCCGGAAGAAGTGACCGAGATGCAGCGCACCGTGCGTGGCGAGGTCATCAGTTCGACCTTCGACGAGCCGGCCGCGCGCCACGTGCAGGTCGCCGAGATGGTGATCGAGCGTGCCAAGCGGCTGGTCGAGATGAAGAAGGATGTGGTCATCCTGCTCGACTCGATCACGCGCCTCGCCCGCGCCTACAACAACGTCCTGCCGTCGTCGGGCAAGGTGCTGACCGGCGGCGTCGACGCGAACGCCCTGCAGCGGCCCAAGCGGTTCTTCGGCGCGGCTCGCAACATCGAAGAGGGCGGCTCGCTCACCATCATCGGCACTGCGCTTGTCGAGACCGGCAGCCGGATGGACGAGGTGATCTACGAGGAGTTCAAGGGCACCGGCAACTGCGAGATCCACCTCGACCGCCGGATGTCGGAAAAGCGCGTCTACCCGTCGATCCT
>JAYTHL010000434.1:0-10648 GCA_043732605.1 Rhizobacter sp.
GCGCGCAGCTGTGACGAGATCCTCAGGAGCGCCGGCGCGCTTCAATGCCAGAAGCTCGTTCTGCGGCCCGAGCCAATCGGGTGCGAAGACGGTCGCCAACGCCTGGCCCTTGCGCACGCGCTCCATCGGTGCGCGTACCGAGAGGCTCTCGACGTAACCCGCCACGCGGGTCTGGACCGAGACGCTGAGTCGCTCGTCGAACTGGACCGCGCCGATGGCATCGAAGGACGACGACACGTCGGCGCGGCGAACGGCAGCCAGGCGAATGCCCAGGTTCTGTTGCACGCCCGACCCGATCGTCACGCCGCTCGCGCCAGGACCGCCGTCCGCATAGACAGGCACGAGCTGCATGTCCATGAACGGCGACTTGCCCGGCTTGTCGAACCGCTGCCCGGGCACCATGGGATCGTGCCAGTAGAGAACCTTGCGCCCGGTGTCCGTCGCGGAGCCGGGCGAGGCGGGCGAGGCGGGCGAGGCGGGCGAGCCTTGGGCCGGATGTTCTTGGGTGACATGCCCGAGGTAGAACGATCCCGCGACCAGGAACATGGCAACGACACTCGCGAGTCCGAGCGAGACGCGCTTCATGGCCGCGCTCCCAGCGCGATCGGCTTCAGACGCAGCTTTGCCTCGGCCTTGGCGAGGTCGCGCCGAAACGACAGCAACTTGCGCTGAGCGTCGACCTCTGCGTGCCTTGCCTCGAACAGCGTCAGAAGGTTCGACTGGTTCGATGCATAGGCTGCCGTCGCCACCGAAATGCGCTGCGTTGCCGGCACGACGACACCGGTCTGGTAGCGGACGATGCGATCCTGCAGGCGCTGGACGTCGCTGGTCAACGCGCGGTACTCGGCAGTCGCGGCGCGGGTCGCTTCCGCGAGATCCGCTTCAGCCTTGTCGGCCAGGGCGAGCTTGGCCGCCGTGTCGCGATCCTGCCGCTCGCTCGCCGACAGTGGGATGGGGATACTGACGCCGAACGAGACCATGTCCGAGTAGCCGGTACGCTGGCCGTAGGACACGCCCCATGTCCAGTTGGGACTGCGTTCGCCCGCGGTCACGGCGACCTGGCGCTTTGCCAGCTCGAGGGAGCGGCTCAGGGCGAGGACGGACGGGTGCGCTGCGATGTAGCTCTCTTCTGACGGCGTTGGCGATTCCGCTGGCGGCCGGAGCTCGTCGCTCCTCATTCCGACCCAGCGCTCCAGGTTCACGAGCGCCGCGCTCTGCTCCTGGCGGATCTGTGCCGATTCGTCTTCGGCGGCCCCACGTGCGCCGACCAGCGCCAGCACTTCCTGGCTTGCGCTTGTCGCCGAGGCAAACCGGCCGCGCGCCGCCTCGAGTTCCTCGTGAGCGTGATGCTCCATCAGCGTGGTCAGCTTGAGCGCTTCGCCGGCGTAGAAGGCGTCGAGGTAGGCGAGGGCCGTCTGCAAGCGCGTGTCGGCGATCGATGCCTGCGTCTGAGCCTCCTCGCGCATCACGGCGGCCTCTGCGGCAGCGGTGCGCGCGGCACGCTTGTCTCGGGACAACCATTCCTGGCTGATGCCGACTCGCTTCATCGTCATCGAGTCACGCGACGTGCTCAGCCGGTCCGCGCCTGTCACCGGCAGGTTCTCGACTCCGAGCGTCAGCATCGGATCAGGCAACTGGCCGGCGGAACGAGCCGCCTCGGCAGCACTCAGCCGACCGGCGCGACCAGAGCGAGCGGCCTCGGACCGCTGGACAGCCATGTCGAGAGCCGACTCGAGACTGAGCGTTGCGCCCTCTGCCAGGATCGGCAAAAGCGCTGCGGCCAAGGTGGCCGCCCATAAACGGGGGTTGGACATGGAAACTCCGCAGATGAAAGGGCGTTGCCGGAAGCGGTCAAGCCGCTCCGGCGCCGATCACTCGGCGGAGATGTCAGACGCGAAGTCTGAGGGTCGACAGAAAGAGCGGGTCGGGTGGAGGCCGCGCTTCCGGTCTGGAGCTATGCGGCAGGGCGACCGCCGTGGTGGCATCGATCGCCATCGGCACGACAAGAACCTGGACGAGAACGGCGAGCGGCATGAGCGCCATCTGGCCAGCATCAAGAAGCGGCGCGGGCTCCGTCGCGTGCTGATGGCACAGACCCGGCTGCTCGACGTCTGCACCGGAACAGGGAGCGCCGGAGGCCATCATGTCGGCCATCGCCACAGGTGCCACCTGGGACGGGCACACATAGCTTGCCAACGCCAGCTGCGAAAAGAGCAGCGACAAGACGACGAGGATTGCGGTCTTGCAGCGACTGGAGCGGCGGCGCGAAAACATTTTCTCGGAGTGTATCCAGGGTCCGGTGAACTCTGTCGACATGGCGGCCGAGCACGTCAACTCTCTCGCTTGTCGGTCCGGTCGCGTCGTGTCCGCGACCGCGCCGCGGTCCGTCGAAGCCGGGCCGCCTAGGCGTTGCGCTGGAGGAAGCGCGGGATTGGCAGCCAGCCGAAGAGGCTCGCCGCGCCGAAGGCGGTCGTGCGAGCTCTGACCGGCATGGCGATGCCCGGCAGCGATCGCGTCGCCGAGCCCGGCGCACGTGGCGCGATCGCGAGCGGCACCGGCCGCGAGCGCTCTGGCGTCGCGAGCTCGACGCGCGGTGCGCGCGACTCCAAACCGACCGGCGGGCGGCGGGTCGAGCGCAGCACGGGCTCGACCCACTCCAGGATCGGCGCCCACTGCGCCATGTCGATCTGCGTCTGCGTCGGCGGCAGGTCGAACAGCGTCAATCCTTGCTCGACGCAGCGGACGTAGGCCTGGGTCTCGCGCAGCACGCCGAGGAACTTGAGGTTCACGCTCGCCGCCCAGTCTTCGAGGGCGTCGCCGCCCTTGGTGCGGCCGTCGATTCGCATGCCGATCGCGGCGACCTTGCACTGGCCGCTCGCCACCCGCGGCAAGGTCATGAGCTCGGCGAAACAATCCGCGCTCGATTCGCGATCGAAAGCCGAGTGGCAGATCGGCATCAATATCGCGTCGGCATACACCGACACGCGGGCCAGATCGAATCCGCGCAATCCGCCGGGAGTATCGAGAATCACCTGCTGGATGCCGGCCGGTGGCCGCAGCACGTTGCGCGGGTCGACCGACCAACCCATGATCGGCGGACAGCGATCGTCCGATCGGGCATTGCGGATGCGCAGCCAGGATTGCGTCGATTGCTGGCGATCCATGTCGCCCAGCATCACCGGAAGATCGGCGTGCGCGCAATATGCGGCGAGGTGCGTCGCCAACGTGCTCTTGCCGCTTCCGCCTTTTCGGTTGACAACTGCGATGACGGACATGGCGACTGATTCGGAGCGAGGTCGACCGATACTAGCAGCGGCGCCCTTCGACGAATCGGGCAATCAGGCGCGCAAACCCCTGCCAATACCGCTTTCCGGCGCGCCGCGACAGCGCCGTCAGCGCCTCTGATACTGCGTCGCGCCGAACAGAACCTCGCGCTCCTTGTCGCTGCGCAGGGGTTTCCTCAAATGAGCCAGCACCTCGACGCCGCGCTGCACCGCGGGCCGCGCGGCGATGCCGTCGAACCACGCCTTCAGAGTCGGAAAATCGGCCCAATCGATTCCCTGGTTCTGCCAGGAGCGCAGCCACGGAAAGATCGCGATATCGGCGATCGTGTATTCGTCGGCGGCGATGAAGCGGCTCGACTGGAGGCGTTTGTCCATCACGCCATACAGGCGCTTCGTCTCGTTCGAATATCGGTCGATCGCGTAGGGAATCTTCTCCGGTGCGTACATCCGGAAGTGATGGGTCTGGCCGAGCATCGGGCCGACGCCGCCCATCTGGAACATGAGCCATTCGAGCGTGCGATAGCGACCGCGCAGATCGCTCGGCAGGAACTTTCCGGTCTTGGCCGCGAGATACATCAGGATCGCGCCCGACTCGAACAGCGAGATCGGCTGGCCGCCCGGTCCGTCGGGGTCGACGATCGCGGGAATCTTGTTGTTCGGGCTGATCGCCAGGAAGTCGGGCTTGAACTGGTCGCCGGCGCCGATGTCGACCGGAATCGCGCGATAGGCGAGGCCGCATTCCTCGAGCATGACGTGGACCTTGTGGCCGTTGGGCGTGGCCCACGAATACACTTCGATCATCGCGTCGCATCCTCGCAAAACAAGGGCATCCCGGCCCGGCGCACGACTCTAGTGGATCGGAGACAACCATGCTCGGATCGATCAGGAGCCTTCTCGCCAGGGCGAGCGGCCATGCCGAGAGGGACGTGATCTCGGCCTGGGCGCGGCGCCAGGGCCATCAGTGGAAGCGCGAGAAGGACGGCGACGGCTTCGCCATCGACGGCAAGTCGGCGACTGCGCCGTGGCGTCTCGAATGGGGCCTGCCGCAGCGGCCGTACATCGTCGGCCACGAGCTGCGCATCCGCAGTGTCCTCGACCTGCCGGCCGATCTGCAGATGCTGGTCCTGACCAAGCCGCTCGAGGAAACGCTCGCCAGGGAAGCGTTCGAGCTCGGCACGCAAGGCAACCAGACGCAGGTCGGCGATGCGGTGCCCGAGGAGTCGCGCTGGCTGGTGATGTTTCCGAAGATCGTCTTCAACCAGTCGAAGACCCTGCGCAGCCATTTCGCGGGCGTCTCGAGCCTCGACTACGAAGGCGGCGCCTGGCTCGATGCCACGCTCGCGAAGTCGCTCGAGCGTGCCACGAGCACGTGGCTGAGCGGATCGCCACCGTTCCTGCTGATGACGCTGCGCGGCCGCCTCTACCTGCGCCTGCAGCTCGCCGAGGTCGACGAGAGCGACCTCGTCGGCGTGCTCGATCTCTTCCAGGTCGCGGCCGACGCGGCGTTGCGCGTGGCGCGGGCGCGCGGCGGCGCACCGGTCACGTGGAAGGCGTCGACGACCGGCTCCGCCTGGCAGACGCTGCCGCCCGAGGAGCGGCGCTAGCGCGACCGCTCGGGCCGCGCACAGCGCCGCCGGCGCGCCGGTCAGCCGTGCTTGCCGAGCTCCATCTTGGCGATCGCGTTGCGGTGGACTTCATCGGGGCCGTCCGCGAATCGCAGCGTGCGCGCATTGGCGTAGTAGCCGGCGAGCGGGAAGTCGTCGGAGACGCCGCCGCCGCCGTGCACCTGCATGGCCCAGTCGATCACCCGGCAGGCCATGTTCGGCGCGACGACCTTGATCATCGCGATCTCCGACTTGGCCGCCTTGTTGCCGGCGACGTCCATCATCCACGCCGTCTTCAGCGTCAGCAGGCGCGCCATGTCGATCTGGCAGCGCGCCTCGGCGATCCGCTCGCGCGTCACGCCCTGCTCGGCGATCGTCCGGCCGAAAGCGACGCGGCTCGAGGCGCGCTTGCACATCAGCTCGAGCGAGCGCTCCGCGAGGCCGATCAGGCGCATGCAGTGGTGAATCCGCCCCGGCCCGAGCCGGCCTTGCGCGATCTCGAAGCCGCGGCCTTCGCCGAGGAGGATGTTCGAGGTCGGCACGCGCACGTTCTCGAACAGCACTTCCATGTGGCCGTGCGGCGCATCGTCGTAGCCGAAGACATTGAGCGGCCGCACGATCGTGACGCCCTTGGTCTCGGCCGGCACCAGCACCATCGACTGCTGCGAATGGCGCGGCGCGTCGGGATCGGTCTTGCCCATGAAGACGTAGATCTTGCAGCGCGGATCGCCGGCGCCGCTGGTCCACCACTTGCGGCCGTTGATGACGTAGTCGTCGCCCTGGCGCGCGATGCTGGCCGCGATGTTGGTAGCGTCAGACGACGCGACCGCCGGCTCGGTCATCGCGAAGGCGCTGCGGATCTTGCCGTCGAGGAGCGGCTCGAGCCAGGTCTTCTTCGACTCCTCCGAGCCGTAGCGCTCGATCGTCTCCATGTTGCCGGTGTCGGGCGCCGAGCAGTTGAAGACCTCGCTCGACCAGGGCACGCGGCCCATGATCTCGGCCAGCGGCGCGTAGTCGCCGTTCGACAGGCCGAACTCGCGGCCGTTCGACTTCGAGCCCTTGCCGCCGGCGGTCGGCGGCAGGAAGAGGTTCCAGAGGCCTTGCGCCCGCGCTTTCGGCTTGAGCTGCTCGATCGTCTGCAGCGGCGTCCAGCGCTTGCCCGCCTTGGTGTTGTCGGCGATCTCGTCTTCGTAGCGCTGCTCGGCCGGGTAGATGTGCTCGTCCATGAAGCGCAGCAGTTGCGACTGCAGCTCCTTCGTGCGCGGGGAGTATTCGAATTCCATGGTGTCTCCTGGAGTGAAAGGAAAGCCGCGTCGCGGCTCAGCTCTGTTGAGCGATGCGCCAGCCCATTTCGGCGAGCGGACGCGCGCCTGCTGCCGACTGGCGCGCCTGCGCGCTCGATGCGGTGCCCGCCTCGACGCGCTTGGCGATGCCTTGCAGGATGCCGGCCATGCGAAACAGGTTGTAGGCGAGGTAGAAGTTCCAGTCGGCCATCACCGCGTCGGGGTCGGCGCGGCCGGTGCGCTCGCAGTAACGCGCGACGTAGCTCTTCTCGTCGGGAATGCCGAGTCCGAAGAGGTCGAGCCCGCCGATGCCGCGAAAGTTCAAGCCGGCCTCGATGTGCCACGACATGCAGTGGTAGCTGAAGTCGGCGAGCGGATGGCCGAGCGTCGAGAGCTCCCAATCGAGGACCGCGACGACCTTCGGCGCATCCGCGGCGAACACCATGTTGTCGAGGCGAAAGTCGCCGTGAACGATGCTCACCTGCGTGTCGTCGCGCGCGCTCGGCGGGATGTGCGACGGCAGCCATTGGCTGAGCCGCTCCATCGCGTCGATCGGCTGGGTGATCGAGGCCTGGTATTGCTTGGTCCAGCGGCCGATCGAACGCTCGAAGTAGTTGCCGGGCTTGCCGTAGCCCTCGAGGCCGACGCTGGACGGGACGACCGAGTGGAGCGCCGCGATCACGCGGTTCATCTCGTCGTAGATCGCAGCCCGGCCGGCACGATCGAGCGACGGGATCGACTGGTCCCAGAAGACCCGCCCTGCGACGTACTCCATGACGTAGAACGCGCGTCCCATCACGCTTTCGTCCTCGCACAGGACGAGCATGCGCGGCACCGGCACGGCCGTGTCGGCGAGTGCGCGCATGACGGTGAACTCGCGATCGATCGCATGGGCCGAAGGGAGCAGCTTCGACGCCGGCCCCGGCTTGGAGCGCATCACGTACGAGCGTCCGGGCGTGATCAGCTGATAGGTCGGGTTCGACTGCCCGCCCTTGAACTGCTCGACGGTGAGCGGGCCCCCGAATCCGGGCAGGCGGTCGACGAGATAGCGTTCGAGCGCGCCGATGTCGAACGCATGCTGCTCGGCGACTGGCTTGGTTCCGGTGTTGGCTTCGGGCGTGTGCATCGCGCCATTGTCATCCTGCGCCGAGGCGCGGATCTCTGCGGGATTGCCCCCGTCGGCGGCGCGCTTCAGCGGTCGGCGATGGCCAGCAGCTTGGCTTTCGAGAGCACGACGAGGCGCGTCGGCTCGATCCGCACGGCGCCTTCGCGCTCGAAGCCCTTCAGCTCCTGGTTGACGCGCTGGCGCGAGGCGCCGAGAAGCTGGGCGATGTCTTCCTGAGCGAGCTGCAGGCCGACCCGGATCTCGTCGCCCTCCTTCACGCCGTAGCTGCGCGCCAGCAGCAAGATCTGCTTGGCCAGGCGTGCCGAGAGCGGCAAGGTGTTGAGATCCTCGACCGTGTCGAAGAGCAGGCGCAGGCGCCGGCAGTTGAGGCGAAGCAGCACCTCGTAGAGCTCGACGTGCTGGGCCAGCAGCTCCTTGAAGTCGGGCTTCCTCACGACCAGCAGTGTCGTCTCGCCGTGCGCGTTCGCGTCGTGCGTGCGCGGCATGCCGTCGAAGAGGGCGATATCGCCGAACCAAGTGCCCGGCTCGACATAGGTGAGCGTCACCTGCTTGCCCGCCAGCGAGACCAGGCCGACGCGCACAGCGCCCCGCGCGACCCCGCACCATTCCTCCGCCGGCGCGCCGCGCGCCGAGAGCATCGCGCCATCGTCGACCCGGCGCACGATGGCCCGCGCGAGGATCGCCTCGCGCAACGGCTGTGAAAGCTTCGAGAACCACGATCCCGACTCGATGTTCTGCTGTTCGTCGAGTGTAAGAACGGAGGCCTGCATCGCCGGTCCCTGAGGTGACAGCGGCGTCAGCGAAAACGCGGCGCGCGCTTCTCGACGAAGGCGCGCAGCCCTTCGGCGCCGTCGGCATCGAAGAGGTTGGCGAGGAAGTGATCGCGCTCCGCCGCGAGCTGGTCGACGAGCGAGCGGCGCGGCGCATCGGCGACGAGCTCCTTGACGCTGGCGATCGCGCCGCTGGCCATCGCGGCGAGGCGGTCGGCGAGGGCGAGCGCGTCGTCGAGCGCATTGCCTGGTCGAGCCAGCGCCGTGACGAGGCCGTGCTGATGCAGCATCGCCGCCGACACCGGCTCCGCGAGCCAGATCCAGCGCTTGACGAGCCCGGGCGGCAACGCAGCGACGAGCCTGGCCGTGGCGCCGCCATCGGGCGAGAGGCCGAGCTTGCCGTGCGACATCACGAAACGCGCGCCGTCGGCCGCGACGACGAGGTCGCAGGCGAGTGCGAGCGAGAAGCCCGCGCCGGCGGCGGCGCCTTCGACGGCCGCGATCACCGGCTTCGGGTACACCGCGATCGCCTCGATCCAGTGATGCAGGTGATCGAGCATCGTCCGCTGCGCCGATTCGCCGGCGACGCGGCGCTCACCGAGTCCCTGGACGTTGCCGCCGGCGCAGAAATGCGATCCCGCGCCTTGCAGCACGACCGCGCGCACGTCGGGGCTCGATTCGGAGACGCCGAGCGCCTCGATGCCGGCGGCGATGACCTGCGCCGACAGCGTGTTGCGCGACGCCGGATCGCTGATCGTCAGCACGAGGGTCGTGCCGCGTCGTTCGGTGAGCAGTTCGGACGGCATCTGGGGTGGTTTTCCGGTGCTATTCGGCAGCTGTCGAAAACGTCTTCGGCATTCGAGGAATTGTGTCACGCAGCCGTGTCTCCACGGGGCGTCTCGCGGGGCGTCGGCGCCGATCCTGCGTGCTACATTGATTTTGAACTTCAAGTCCTTGTTGTCCATGCGCAGAGCCCTGCTCACTGTCACCTGCGGCGCTGCGCTCCTGATGCTGCACGCGCCCGCCGCCTTTGGCATGGGGTTCGGTCGCACCGTCACGACCACGACGCTCGGCCAGACGCTCAACTTCGCGGCGATCGTCGCGCTCGACGTCGATGAAAGCCTTGCGCGCGAATGCGTCGGTGCCGAAGTCCTGATCGGCGACGCGAAGGTCGCCGCCGAAAACGTCCGCATCACGCTCGAGAGCGTGCGCGAGACCGGCGAGCGGCGCGTGCGCGTGACGACGCGCGTCGCGGTCGACGAGCCGGTCGTCACCGTCGTCATCTCGGTCGGCTGCCAGTCGCAGGTGTCGCGCCGCTTCGTCGCCTTCATCGATCCGCCGATGCTGAACCTCGCGAGCGCAGAGATCGAGGCGCTGCCGCCGCAGCGCGTCGACAACCAGGTCGCGCCGCTGCTCGACATCGTGCGCGCAGCGCAAACGTCGCGACGCGAGGCGCCGGTGCGCAAGGACACCTCGGAACGACTCGCATCGAGCGATCGTCCCGCCGATCAGCGTCGGGCCGCGCGCAGCGCGAGCCGGGTCGCCGCGAGTCCCGTCGCCGTGCGCACGCAGTCCGTGCGCCAGGCACGTGCCACGACGCCGCGGTCGAAAGCCACCGTCGTCGCATCGTCGAGCGGAGACCTCGCGGCATCGCGCACTGCGCCACGCTTGCGGCTCGACGCCGCGTCCGGCCTGGCCGCGCTCGCGACGCCGCGCACCGTCGCGTCCTCGCCTTCGCCGATGCCCGCTTCGGGCATCGATCCGGCCGGCGCCCAGATCATCGCTGCGCAAGCGGCGGTCGATGCAGCCTCGGCGGCGCTCGGTCGCGAGCGCGATCGGATCCAGAGTCTCGAGGCAGGCATGGCCCGCCTGCACAGCGATTCGCTGGCACAGCAGAAGACGCTCGTCGAGCTGCAGGCGCGCTTGCGCCAGGCCGAGAGCGAGCGCTACGCCAACGGCCTGGTCTACGCGCTGTCCGCCGGTCTCGTGTTCTTCGCCTTGCTGTCGGCTGCGTTCTGGGCGCTGCGTCCGCGCCAGCGGCGCCGGGCGCGCTGGTTCGACGAGGCCGCGCAACGCGAGCGCCTGGCACGCAAGGCGGAGGTCCGTCCGTCGCAGGATGCAGCCACGGCCCGCAGCGAGACGATCTCGCCGGCCGTCAGCCAGCATCCGTCGCAATGGGGCGAGAACTCGCCCAGCATCATGCCGGTGACGGCGCCGGCGACGATCGGCGGCCTCGAGGTCACGACGGTGCTCGCGCCGCAGTCGCACTTCGCGCGCATGTCCGAGTCCGCTGCGTCGGCCAACGCGTCGACGCCGGGCGAGGCGACGCGGCCGCTGTCGTCGCCGATCGAGGACCTGATCGACCTCGAGCAGCAGGCAGAGTTCTTCGTCGTCCTCGGCCAGGACGAAGCTGCGATCGCGCTCCTCGACGCGCACCTGCAGTCGGGCGGCGCGAGCAGCCCGTTGCCCTATCTGCAGCTGCTCGAGATCCACCAGCGCCGCGCCGACCATCCTGCCTACGACAAGGTGCGCCAGTCGTTCCAGCGCCAGTTTCACGCCTTCGCTCCCGAGTGGAGCTCCG
>JAYTHL010000435.1:0-3252 GCA_043732605.1 Rhizobacter sp.
GCACGCGCTCGTCAAGAAGCTGCAGACGAGCGAGCATTTCGACGATCTCGCCGGCATCCTGTTCGACCAGGCGATGCTCGCCGAGGGCGGCCAACTCGAAGATCCTGCTGGCTACGTCAAGCGGGTCAACGCACTTCTCTTGGCCTGAGATGTGCTGGCGTGACCGCTTTCCCTCTCCCGGTGGCGGGAGAGGGCCAGGGTGAGGGTCAATCCGGCGACCCCAGCGGCCGCTCGGCCATCGCCTCGAGCTGCTCGGCGAGACGCATGCACTGGTCGGCCCAGTAGGCCGGGCTCGCGAACCACGGGAAGTTGATCGGGAAGGTCGGATCGCTCCAGCGGCGCGCGATCCAGGCGCTGTGATGGAGCATGCGCAGTGTGCGCAGCGGCTCGAGCAGGCGCAGCTCACGCCAGTCGAAGTCCATGAACTGCTCGTAGCCATCGAGGACGTCAAGGAGCTGGCGCGTCATCGCCGCGCGATCGCCAGAGAGCAGCATCCACAGGTCCTGCACGGCCGGGCCGTTGACCGCGTCGTCGAGGTCGACGAAGTGTGGGCCGGCCTCGGTCCAGAGGACGTTGCCGGGATGGCAGTCGCCGTGCAGTCGCAATCGCTTCGGCTCGACGGCGTCGAACGCTGCACGGCACGCGGCGAGCGCCTGGTCGGCGAGCGTGCGCCAGCGCTCGGCGACGTCGGCGGAGACCAGGTCGTGCTGGAGCAGGAAGTCGCGGCTGGCGTCGCCGTAGGTGGCGACGTCGAGCGTGAGGCGATGCGCGAACGACGCTTTCGCGCCGACCGCGTGGAGGCGGCCGATGAAGCGTCCGAGCCAGCGGCGCACCTCGGGGTCTTCGAGCTCCGGCGCGCGGCCGGCGTGGCGCTCGGCGACGCCGAAGCGGTACGCGCCGCCGACGTCGGTCGTGAGCACGGCGAGCGTCGATCCGATGCTCGCGACGCTTGACGCGTGCGTCGATGCGGCGTCGCGTTCGAGCGCGATCGGCGCGGCGATTGGAATCTCGCCTCGCGCCAGCTCGATCGCGAAGTCATGCTCCTCGAGGATCTGCGCGTCGCTCCAGCGCGCGGGCCGGTAGAACTTCGCGACCACGACCCGGCCACCTTCGAGGAAGACCTGGAAGACGCGGTTCTCGTACGAGTTGAGCTGGATCAGACGGCCGTCGCCCCAGAGGCCGACGCCGTCGAGCGCATCGAGCACGGCGCCGGGCGTGAGATCCGCGTATGGAACCAGCGCGGCGGCGGCAGGGATCGTGTCAGGAGGCATCGAATGAAGCCGGCCCGGGCCGGCGGGCGATGCTAATGACGCGAGCGCGATCCGAGCGCGGTGGGCTCGTCGACGACGACGCCGCCACCGTCGTCGCCATCGTCGTGGGCACGGCCCTGCCGGCTCGACGGTCCGGCCCTGCGCGCGAGTTCTTCGCTCTCGGGGTCGTGACCATTGCTCTGCCGGCCGCGCGAGTAGGCATGCGTCAGGCTCGCGAACTCGCCGTTGCCGAGGCTGTCCTGGCGGCTGTCGGGGGCGAAGAACGAGTCCTGGAAGAGCGAGGAGTCCTGCCAGAGCGCGGTGCGCTGGGCGCGCCGGTTCGCGACCGTGTTGGCGAGCGTGTCGCGCGCTTCGTCGAGGTCGCGCGGCGGCACGATGCCGGGCTGCGGACCACGCGCCGTCGCGCCCGTGCCGGTCGGGACGAGGAGTTGCAGCTCGGCGGCGGTTGGCAGGTTGTCGACCGGGCAGCGCAGATAGCGGATGCGGCACGCGCCGAGGACCGACTGCTTGATCTGCAGGATGCGGCGCGAGTTGCCGCGGTCGGTGTCGAGATCGATGGCGGCCAGGACGCGGCCGTTCGCGCTGCACACGGCGAAGGTGACGTTGATCGCGCCGAGCAGGTCGTACCAGTAGCGCACCTGCGCCGGATCGCTCGGCTGCGAGAAGCGCACGAGCGGCAGCTTCGACAGCACAACGTGATGCGGCAGCGCCTCGCGCAGCAGCTTGAACACGCGCCGCTCGTCGGTCGAGAACACCGGCCGCGCTGACAACGCCCATTCGATCGGCAGTGGCGGGACGCGCGCCGGCCGGCGCACGACCCAGAGCGCCAGGAGCACGAACGCTGCCAGCGGCGCGAGCACCGCCAGCATTCCAATCCAGGGAAGCGTTTCGATCACTGGCCGTGAACTCCTCGGCGCCGGCAGCCGGGTGACGCATCACCCGGCACAAACGCCGATATTAGCGGCGCCGGCTCGGCGGGGAACATCCCTCCTTCTCGTGCGGGCGGCGACGGAGCCCGCGGCGGGACGAGCGGTTAGGGCGCGATCTTCGCGGACGCGCTCGCTTCGGCGCTGCCGCCGGGCGGCTCGACCACCGGGTCCGCCCGGCGCGAATGGAGCTTCATCTGGTAGTCGAGCTCGGCCGCGCGTCCGACGAGCATCTCGTCGAGATGCGACACGAAGGAGTCCGGCGGCAGCTTCAGCCAGGCCTCTGACTCGGGCCCGTCGCGCTCGACCGTCGCACCGGCGCGCCGCGCGAGCTTCAGCATCGCCGTGTTCTCGCTGAGCGCATGGATGAAGATCGATTCCACGCCACGGTTGCGGGCATGGAGCATGGCGTGCTCGAACAGGCGCCCGCCGAAGCCGCGCCGGCGCGCTTTCGGGAGCACCGACACACCGAACTCCGACGCTGCCAGACGACCGCGCTGCCCGGCGCCCGGACGGTGCGCGAGGTGGGCCATCGCGATCAGCTCGAGCCGGCGGTTGAAGATGCCGAAGACCTCGTCGTGGTCGAATTCGAGGGTGTCGACGTAGCGTCCGATCTGGGCGTCGTTCGCGGCGTAGCCGAAGCGCAGGTAGCGCGAGCGATCGTCGAGCGCGATCAGGTGTGCGGCGATGCGCTCGCGGTGACGCGGCCCGAGCGAGCGGATCGGAACCCACGACCACGACGAGCGTGGCGGCTCGCCCGACGTGTCGGAGTGAGCGGGACGGGACTCGGGGACGGGGCCGGAAGGCCTGTGTGGGTCGACGGACGACTGTGACAAGAAGCTCATAAGATACCTAGGGTTTACCCGAGTGTAGGGGACTTGTCTAGAGTGCGTGTACCAGCCCTGTCGCCCGGCGGAAACGGACCGGGCCGACCGCCCTGGCGCCGCTGCTATACTCGAGGGCTTTTCGCGCATTGGCCTTGGCGAAGAGATCGATCGGGGATGTCCTTGGCATACCTGTCTCGATGGCAATGAACGAGCGCGCCTTTCGAAGCG
>JAYTHL010000436.1:0-3239 GCA_043732605.1 Rhizobacter sp.
ACTGCAGGCGCAAGGCCTCGTCGAGGCGCGCTCGCAGCGCGGCTTCTTCGTGCGCGAGCGCGATCCGCGCACAGCCGGCGGCGCGCGTGCAGGCGTTGCGGCCGCGTCGCCGGTCCGGCCGCTGCCGAACAGCGCGACGGCGCTGATCCGCGGCATGTTCCAGGCACCCGGCGGACGGTCGATGCCCGGCCTCGGCACGCTGCCGGCGGAATGGCTCGACGCCGCGATGCTGACCGCTGCGATGCGGCGCGCCAACGCGGGCGGGCAGGCGGCGGCGGTCGCGCTCCACTACGGCGATCCCGCCGGCGAGCTGCGCCTGCGCGAGGCGCTGGCGACGAAGATCGCCGACTTCGGCGTGGTCGCGTCGCCGGCACAGATCGCGACCACGATCGGCGCGACCCATGCGCTCGACATCGTCACGCGCACGCTGCTGCGCGCCGGCGACAGCGTTCTCGTCGACGAGCCCGGCTGGTCGGTCGAGTACGCGCGCCTCGCCGCGCTCGGCATGCGCGTGCTGCCTGTGCCGCGCGGCGAGAGCGGTCCCGACGTCGCCGCGATGCGCCGGCTGATCGAGGCGCAGAAGCCGGCGGCGCGGCCGCGCCTCTACATCACCGTCTCGGTCCTGCACAACCCGACCGGCGCGTCGCTCAGCCTGCAGTCGGCGCACCGCGTGCTGCAGCTCGCGACCGAATTCCACCTGCACATCGTCGAGGACGACACCTACGCCCATCTCGCGCCGGCGCATGCGCCCCGACTCGCGGCGCTCGACGCGCTCGAGCGAACGATCTACGTCTCGGGCTTCTCGAAGATCCTGACGCCGAACTGGCGTGTCGGCTTTCTCGCCGCGCCGGCGGCGCTGATCGATCGCTTCGTCGACACCAAGCTTCTGACGACGCTGACGACGCCGAGCGGCGGCGAGCTGGCGATGGCGCACTGCCTCGAGCAAGGCTGGCTGCGCCGACATGCCGAGCGTGTGCGTGTGCGCCTCGCGGCTGCGCGCGAGCGCACGACGAAGCTGGCCGAGTCGCACGGCTGCAACTTCGCGGCGCCACCGCACGGCCTCTTCGGCTGGGTCGACACCGGCGTCGACACCGAGCGCCTCGCCCACGCGCTCATCGACGACTGGCTGATCGCGCCCGGCTCGATCTTCCATGCCGCACCAAGGCCGACGACGCTGATGCGGATCAACTTCGCGACCTCGCAGGACCCGCGCTTCTGGAAGGCGCTGGTCGCGGCGCGGACGCGCCTCTGACGCGGCGCTAGGTCGCGCCGAGCGCCTCCCAGCGCTCGAGCGCGACGAGAAGCTCGTCGTCGATCTGGGCGTAGCGCATCTGCGCCGATTCGGCACGCACCGGATCCTCGGCGTAGAGATCGGCGCTGGCGAGGATCGCGCCGAGATCCTTCTGCTCGGCCTCGAGCGCCTCGATCCGCGCCGGCAGCTCGGCGAGCTCGCGCTGTTCCTTGTAGCTGAGCTTTCTCGGCTTGCCGGCGGCAGCGACCTTCGACGCGATCACGGCCGGGGCGATCGTCGCGCCCGGCGCCGTCGCGCGCCGCCCTCTCGCGGCCGCGGCTTCCTTCTTCTCTGCCTCCTCGCGCAAGGCCGTCGCCCGGCCGCGCTGGAGCTTCCAGTCCTCGTAGCCGCCTTCGTACTCGCGCCACAGGCCCGGCTCGGTCTCGCCTTCCCAGGCGATCGTGCTGGTGACGACGTTGTCGAGGAAACGCCGGTCGTGGCTGACGAGGAACACGGTGCCGGCGTACGACTGCAGCAGCTCTTCCAGCAGCTCGAGCGTGTCGATGTCGAGGTCGTTGGTGGGCTCGTCGAGGACGAGCACGTTGGCCGGCAACGCGAGCAGGCGCGCGAGCAGGACGCGGTTGCGCTCGCCGCCCGAGAGCGTGCGCAACGGGGAGTTGGCACGCGCCGGCGAGAACAGGAAGTCGGTGAGATAGCTCATCACGTGCTTCCTGCCGCTCGCCGTCTCGACCCACTCGCTGCCGGGACTGACGGCATCGGCCAGGGTCGCGTCGAGATCGAGCGCGCTGCGCATCTGGTCGAAGTACGCGACCTCGATGCGCGTGCCCTGGCGCACCGTGCCCGAGGTCGGCTGGAGCTGGCCGAGAATCAGCTTGAGCAGCGTCGTCTTGCCGGCGCCGTTCGGGCCGATCAGGCCGACCTTGTCGCCGCGCAGGATCGTCGCGGAGAAGTCGTCGACGATGACCCGTGCCTCACTCGCCGGTCGCCCCGCCGCCGGCGGGAAAGTCATCGACACATGCTTCAGCTCGGCGACGATCTTGCCGCTCGGCGTGCCCGAATCGGCCTCGAGACGGACACGGCCGAGCGATTCGCGCCGCGCCTGTCGCTGCGAGCGCAGGACCTGCAGCCGCTGGATCCGACTGACGCTGCGGGTGCGGCGCGCCTCGACGCCCTTTCGGATCCAGACCTCTTCCTGCGCCAGCAGCTTGTCGGCGCGCGCGCTCGCCAGCGCCTCGGACGAGAGCTCCTCCGCCTTCCTCGCTTCGTACGCAGTGAACGCGCCGGGATAGCTGCGCAGGACGCCGCGGTCGAGCTCGACGATGCGCGTCGAGATCGCGTCGAGGAAGGCGCGGTCGTGGGTGACGACCATCACGCTGCCCTTGAAGCCGACGAGCAGCTCCTCGAGCCAGGTGATCGAGTCGAGGTCGAGATGGTTGGTCGGCTCGTCGAGCAACAGCACGTCGGGCACGGCGACGAGCGCGCGCGCGAGCGCGACGCGCTTCTTCGTGCCGCCCGAGAGCTCGGCGATCGTGCGCGCGCCGTCGAGATGGAGCTGGGCCAGCGTCGTCTCGACACGCTGCTCCCAGTTCCAGGCATCGAGCGCCTCGATGCGCGACTGCAGCGCGTCGAGGTCGGCGCCCTCGGCGTGGGCCTCGTACGCGTCGCGCACCACGCGGGCTTCGGCGACGCCTTCGCCAACGGCATCGAACACCGTGCCGCCGACCTCGAACACCGGCTCCTGCGGCACGTAGCGGATGCGCACGCCCTGCGTCTGCTGCAGGAGGCCGTCGTCGAGCTTCTCGAGCCCGGCGATGACCTTCATCAGCGACGACTTGCCGGTGCCGTTGCGGCCGATCAGGCCGATGCGCTCGCCGGTCTCGAGCGACAGCGACGCGCCGTCGAGGAGCGCGACGTGGCCGTAGGCGAGATGCGCGTTGGAGAGGGAGAGGACGGCCATGGGTCGCAAGCGGCGCGAAAGCGCCTCGAG
>JAYTHL010000437.1:0-3237 GCA_043732605.1 Rhizobacter sp.
CGTCGGCCTCGAGGCCGGCGCCGACGACTACCTCGTCAAGCCATTCGAGTACCCCGAGCTCGCCGCGCGCGTGAAGGCGCTGCTGCGCCGCTCGCTCAAGGCCGCGTCCGACGTGCTCGTGGTCGGGCCGCTGGCGATCGACTTCTCGGCGCAGTCGGCGAAGCTTGGCGGCACGACTGTCGAGCTCACCGCCTTCGAGTACCGGCTGCTCGAATTCCTGGTGCGCGAGCGCGCCCGCGTCGTCACCAAGCAGGAGCTCGCCGACTACCTCTATCCGCACGACGAGGACCGCGACAGCAACGTGCTCGAGGTGCTGATGGGCCGCCTGCGCAGGAAGCTCGACCCCGACGGCACGCTGGCGCCGATCGAGACGCTGCGTGGGCGCGGCTACCGGTTCACGCTCGGATGAGGTGGCGCGATTCGCTGCGCGCGCGCCTGATGCTCGGCGCGGCGGCGATGCTGGTCGTGTTCCTCGCCGGCGCCGGCTTCGCGGTGCAGCGCGCCCACGAGGAAAGCGTGCGCGCGGCGCGCTACGACCGGCTGCAGGGCACGGTCTATCTGCTGCTCGCTGCGGCCGAGGTCGACGCCGCGGGCGCGCTCGTGATGCCGCCCTCGTTCCCCGAGCCGCGTCTCTCGCTGCCGGGCTCGGGGCTCTACGCGAGCATCGTCAACGTCGCGCGCAAGCAGACGTGGCGCTCGCCCTCGACGGTGGGCATCGAGGCGCCGCTGCTGCGCGACGTCGGCACCGGGCAGTGGCGCTACCAGGTCGCTCGCGCCGGCGGGCGCGACTACCTCGCGGTCGGCACCGGCGTGTCGTGGGCCGGCAGCGCGGGCGCGTCGGTGCCGCTGGTGCTCTCGGTCGTCGAGGACAAGGCCGATCTCGACCGCGAGATCGCCGTCTTCGAGCGCACGTCGTGGGCGTGGCTCGGCGGCGCGGCACTGCTGCTGCTCGTCTCGCAGACGGTGCTGCTGCGCTGGGGCCTCGCGCCGCTCGGCGCGGCGACGCGCGAGATCCGCGCGATCGAGCAGGGCGAGCAGACGACGGTCGAGGGGCGCTATCCGGTCGAGGTCGCCGCGCTTACCGACAACCTGAACACCCTCATCACGCAGGAGCGGCTGCGCCAGACGCGCTACCGCGAGGCGCTGAGCTTTCTCGCGCACAGCCTGAAGACGCCGCTCGCGGTGTTGCGCACTGCCCTCGGCGAGCCGGCGACGCTGCCGGCCGCGGTGGATGCGCAGGTCAAGCGCATGGACGACATCGTCCAGCACCAGCTCGGCCGCGCGGCCGCGAGCGGCGCGTCGCGCTTCGTGCCGGCACTCGCGCTGCTGCCGGTGCTCGAGCGCGTGCGCGATTCGCTCGCCAAGGTCTACGCCGACAAGGGCCTCGCCGTCGCGCTCGACTGCGCGCCGGCGCTCGCCTGGCGCATCGACGAGGGCGACGCGTTCGAGCTGTTCGGCAACCTGATGGACAACGCTGCAAAGTGGGCGCGGCAGCGCGTCGCGGTGAGCGCGCGACGCGAGGGCGATCGCCTGCATCTCGTCATCGACGACGACGGTCCCGGCTTCGCCGACACGCGCGCGATCCTGCGGCTGCACGTGCGCGGCGACGAGCGCGTGCCGGGGCACGGCGTCGGCCTGGCGGTGGTCGACGAGCTGGTGAAGAGCCACGGCGGCGAGCTGACGCTGGCACGCTCGGAGATGGGCGGCGGGCGCGTCGAGATCGTGCTGCGGACGGCCTGAGGGCGAATCACTTCGATGTCGTCGAGCCGCGCTTTCTCGTGAACGCGTGGTGCGCGACGACGATGACGGCGAAGATCGCCGCGCCTCAAGGTCCAGGTGCTTCCGGTGCGCGGCCAGGCCGGCCGCTTCCTGCCCGTCGAAGCGCGCGCATCGCTGGTGGCGAGCGACGGTCGCACCGCTCCGGCGAGCGTCGCCGTCGTTCCGGGGGCTGCACGGCTGCACCCGCTCGCAGGCGCGCCTCGCGGCGCTCGTCGTCGACGGCACGACGCTGAGCCGCCGCGCAACGCATGGGCATCACCTACGGCAGCGCCCGCGTGTACCTGGAGACCGTGTTCCACAAGGTCGGCGTGCGCAGCCAGGCGCAGCTCGTGGCGGCAGCGCCGCGTTGAGATCCGGACCCGATCGAGATCTGCGATTCGTTCAGGTTCGGTTCATGGTGGGGGTCGCAAGATGACCCCATCGCAACTCCAGGAGCCGTTATGAACCGCTTCTCCTTCTCCACCAAGTTCCTCGTCGCCACCACCCTGGCCACTGCCGCGCTCGGCGCGGCCACCGTCGCCGAGGCGCGCCCCGACGTCTTCGTCTCGATCGGCCTGCAGGGCGGCCCGGGCTGGGTCGAGCCGACGCGCGGCTACTTCCAGCCGCAGCCCGTGTACGTGCAGCCGCGGCCGGTCTTCGTGGAGCCCGCGCCGGTGTTCCTGCGGCCGCCGGCGTTCGGCCGCTACGACGCCCGCATCGAGTGGGAGCGCGAGCGCGCCTGGCGTCATGCCGAGTGGCGCCGTCACGAGCGGTACGAGCAGTTCCGCGGCGGCGACCACGACCACGACCACGGCGACCGTGACGACCACGGCGACCGTGACGACCATGGCGACCACGGCGACCACGGCGGCCGTCGCGGCTGGCGTGATTGATCCGGGCGCCGGCGACGTCGCGGCTACCATCCGGCGATGGACCGTCGCGACTGGCTGAAGGCGCTGCGTTCGACGCTGTCGGCGCGGCGCCTCGCCGTCGCCGTCGTCGCGTCGGCCCTGTGCGCCTGCGCCTGGTTGCCGATGCGGGTCGATCGCAGCGCGCGCGCACCGGCGCTGCCGGGCTTCGGCCGCAGCGACATGGCGATCACCACCGCGTCCGACGCGGCGCGGCGCTACTTCGCCCAGGGCATGGAGCAGGCCTATGCCTTCAACGAGGCCGAGGCCGTGCGGGCATTCAAGGCGGCGCTGGCGCAGGACCCGAATTGCGCGATGTGCGCCTGGGGCGTGGCCTATCAGCTCGGCCCGAACATCAACGCGACGGATCGCGGCGACCTGACCGAGGCGGTGCGCTATGTCACCCTGGCCGAGAGAGAGAGCGCGAACCTGTCGCGCCGTGAACGCGACATGATCGAGGCGCTCGCCTTGCGCTACGGCCGCGGCGGCGATGCGCGCGAGGCCGCGGTGCTGGCGGCGCCGGTCTGCGGCACGGGCGGCGGTGGCGAGAAGGCGCATCCCCTCGACATCG
>JAYTHL010000438.1:0-3236 GCA_043732605.1 Rhizobacter sp.
GGCGGTCCGCCGCCGGCCGAGGTCGGCGTGATCACGGCGCAGCCGAAGTCGGTCGGTCTGGTGACCGAGCTGCCCGGCCGCCTCGAGGCCTCGCGCGTGGCCCAGGTGCGGGCGCGCGCCGCCGGCATCCTGCAGAAGCGCCTGTTCGTCGAAGGCAGCGACGTCAAGGCCGGCCAAGCGCTCTTCAAGATCGACCCGACGTCGCTGCAGAGCGTCGTCGCCGGTGCACAGGCGTCGCTCGCGCGCGCCCAGGCCAGCGTGACGCAGGCGGCGACGCAAGCCGAGCGCTACAAGCCGCTGCTCGAAGCCAACGCGATCAGCAAGCAGGACTACGTCAATGCCGTCGCCGCGCAGAAGACGGCGGAGGCCGACGCCGCGCTGGCCCGCGCCAACCTGCAGACCGGCCAGATCAACCTCGGCTACGCGTCGGTGACGGCGCCGATCTCGGGTCGCATCGGCCGCGCGCTGGTGACCGAAGGCGCGCTCGTCGGCCAGGGCGACGCGACCCAGCTCGCCGTGATCCAGCAGATCAATCCGATGTACGTGAACTTCACGCAGTCGACGACCGAGGTGCTGAACCTTCGCCGCGCGATCGCGAGCGGCAAGTTCAAGCGCTCGGGCGGATCCGACGCGGGCGAGGTGACGATCGTCCTCGAGGACGGCAGCGTCTATCCGCAAAAGGGCAAGCTCCTCTTCTCCGACCTCAGCGTCGATCCGACCTCGGGCCAGATCACGCTGCGCGCCGAGGTGACCAACCCCGTCGGGCTGCTTCTGCCCGGCATGTACGTGCGCGTGCGCATCGAGCAGGCCGAGACGCCGAGCGGCATCGTCGTGCCGCAGCAGGCGGTGCAGCGCGGCTCGACCGGCGACTCGGTGATGGTCGTCGGCGCCGACGGCACGGTCGCGACGCGGCCGGTCAAGGTCGGTGCGGCGCAAGGCGGCGACTGGGTCATCCTCGACGGCCTGAAGACCGGCGAGGCGGTGATGGTCGACGGCTTCCAGAAGCTGCGCGGCACTGCGCCGGTCAAGCCGGTGCCGTGGCAGCGGCCCGGCGCGGCGTCGGCCGCAAGTGCGCCGGCCGCGGCCGCCGCGTCGGCGCCGACCTGAGGCCGATCGATGGCCCAGTTCTTCATCGACCGCCCGATCTTCGCGTGGGTGATCGCGCTCTTCATCCTCGTGCTCGGCGGCGTCTCGATCAAGCAGCTGCCGATCGCGCAATACCCGACGGTCGCGCCGCCTTCGATCATCGTCAGCGCGGTCTATCCGGGTGCGTCGGCGCAGACGCTCGAGGACAGCGTGATCAGCGTCATCGAGCAGGAGATGAACGGTTCGCCCGGCCTGATCTATCTCGAGTCGACGAGCCAGTCGAACGGCTCGGGCTCGATCACGCTCACCTTCGAGTCGGGCACCAACGCCGACCTGGCCCAGGTCGACGTGCAGAACCGGCTCTCGCGCGCCGCGCCGCGCCTGCCCGCGGCGGTGACCCAGCAGGGCGTGCGCGTCGACAAGGCCCGCTCGAACTTCCTGCTCTTCACGATCCTCTCGTCCGACAACCCGGCCTACGACCCGATCGGGCTCGGCGACTACGCCTCGCGCACGGTGCTGCCCGAGATCCAGCGCATTCCGGGCGTCGGCCAGGCGCAGCTCTTCGGCACCGAGCGGGCGATGCGGATCTGGATCGATCCGGCCAAGCTGGTCGGCTTCAGCCTCTCGGTGGGCGACGTCTCGAATGCGATCCGCGCCCAGAACGCCCAGGTCTCGTCGGGCACGCTGGGTGACTTGCCGATCGCCGGCAACCAGCCGATCAGCGCCACCGTCGTCGTCGCCGGCCAGCTGACGACGGTCGAGCAGTTCGGCGCCATCGTCCTGCGCGCCAACGTCGACGGCTCGACCGTCAAGCTGAAGGACGTCGCGCGGATCGAGCTCGGCGGCCAGAGCTACGGCACGTCGGCGCGGCTCAACGGCAAGCCCTCGACCGGCATCGGCGTGCAGCTCTCGCCGACCGGCAACGCGCTCGCGACCGCCGAGGCGATCCACAAGCGCATGGGCGAGCTCTCGCGCTATTTCCCGAGCGGCGTGAAGTACGACATCCCGTACGACAGCTCGAAGTTCATCAAGATCTCGATCAGCCAGGTGGTCGAGACGCTGGTCGAGGCGGTGATCCTCGTCTTCCTGGTGATGTATCTCTTCCTGCAGAACCTGCGCTACACGCTGATCCCGACGATCGTCGTTCCGGTCTCGCTGCTCGGCGCGTTCGCGGTGATGAACGTGTTCGGCTACTCGATCAACGTGCTGACGATGTTCGCGATGGTGCTGGCGGTCGGCATCCTGGTCGACGATGCGATCGTCGTGATCGAGAACGTCGAGCGGATCATGAGCGAGGAAGGTCTCTCGCCGCGCGATGCGACCAAGAAGGCGATGGGCCAGATCACGGCCGCGCTGATCGGCATCAGCGTCACGCTGGTCTCGGTGTTCCTGCCGATGGCGTTCTTCTCGGGCTCGGTCGGCAACATCTATCGCCAGTTCTCGCTCGTCATGGTGAGCGCGATGCTGTTCTCGGTGTTCCTCGCGCTCTCGCTCACGCCCGCCCTCTGCGCATCGTTCCTGAAGCCGGTCGAGGCCGGTCACAAGCAGGAGAAGGGCGGCTTCTTCGGCTGGTTCAACCGCGGCTTCAAGGCGACCACGCACGGCTACGAAGGCTGGGTCGCGAAGATCCTGCGCCGCACCGGCCGCTTCCTCGTGATCTTCGCGCTCATCTTCGGCGTCGTCGTCTTCATGTTCACGCGCATGCCGGCCTCGTTCCTGCCGACCGAGGACCAGGGCTACCTGATCGCCAACGTCCAGCTGCCGCCGGGCGCGACGCAGGCGCGCACGCTGCAGGTGATGCAGCAGGCCGAAGGCTTCTTCCTGAAGCAGCCCGAGGTCGACAAGATGGTGAGCGTGCTCGGCTTCAGCTTCTCGGGCAGCGGCCAGAACGCCGCGCTCGCCTTCGTGCCGCTCAAGCCCTGGGGCGAGCGCAAGGGCGCCGAGCATTCGGCGCAGGCACTCGCCGGCCGCGCGTTCGGTGCGCTTTCGAAAGTGCGCGACGCATTCATCTTCGCGCTCGTGCCGCCGGCGATCCCGGAGCTCGGCACCGCGACCGGTTTCGCGTTCCGGCTTCAGGATCGCGGCAGCAACGGTCATGCGGCCCTGCTCGCGGCACGCAACCAGCTGCTCGGCATGGCGGCGCAGAGCAA
>JAYTHL010000439.1:0-3234 GCA_043732605.1 Rhizobacter sp.
GCTTGAGGAACACGGAGTGTGCGTTCGCACTGCGGGCCGGCACGCGGATCGCGACGACGAGCTCGTCGGCCGCGCGTGCCGTGCGCCGGTTGCCTTGCACGAAGCGCTCGACGGGCAGCGCGCGCTCACCCCGCTCGCTCTGCAGCACGACCGACGCGTCGAGCGCCATCAGCGCCGGCGCGCCGTCGGCCGCAGGCGAGGCGTTGCAGACGTTGCCGGCGACCGTGCCCGCGTTCTGAATCTGCACGCCGCCGATCTCGCACGCGGCCGCCTTCAGCCCGTCGAAGAGCGGCGGCAGATCGGCGCGGAGAACGTCGGTCCAGGTGGTCGTCGCGCCGATCGTCCAGCCGCCGTCGCGCTCGCGGCGGATGCCGCGCAGGCCGGCGATGCCGGTGATGTCGAGGACCGGCGAGGCGAGCTGGCGGCCGACGTGCGCGGGATAGAGATCGGTGCCGCCGGCGAGCACCGCCCACTCGCCGGCGGCAAGGAGCCGGGCGGCCTCGGCGACGGATTCGGGGCGCTCGAAACGGGTCATCACAGTGGCGAATCCCTGGCCGCAACGACTGCGGCGAGCGAATGAAGTGTTTACTTCATTGATGTCCCAATTTAGCATGCGCCGTGCCGGTTGCAAAGACCGTCCACGGAAATCCCCGACACCGATGCCCCCGGTCCGAGACGCCGCCCAGACCCGTGCGCGCATCCTGCGCGCCGCCCGCAATGAGTTCATGCGCCACGGCTACAGCGGCGCGCGCATCGAGCGCATCTCGCGCGCCGGCCGGTCGAGCGACCGGATGATCTACTACTACTTCGCGAGCAAGGAGGCGCTCTACCTCGCGGTGCTCGAGGGCGTCTACAGCGAGCTCGGCGAGGCCGAAAGCGCGCTGGCGATCGATCCGGCGCGGCCGCTGGAAGCGCTCGAGGCGCTGATCGAGTTCACCTGGCACTACTACCTCGAGCACCCGGAGTTCGTCGCCCTGCTGAGCAACGAAAACCTGCAGCGCGGGCGCCACATCACCAAGTCGGTGAAGGTCAAGCAGCTGTCGCGGCCGGTGCTCGGCATTTTGGGGACAATACTGTCCCAAGGGTCGCGCCAGAAAGTGTTCCGGAGCGACCTCGACGTCGCCCAGGTCTACCTGACGCTCGCGGCGCTCGGCTACTTCTACCTCTCCAACCGATTCACGCTGTCGAGCTTCCTCGGCGTCGAGCTGATGCGGGCGGAGGCACTGGAGGCGTGGCTGGCGGAGATCAAGCGGGTGATGATGGCGGCGGTGTGCGTGCCCGCCGCGACGACCAGCACGAAGACGAAGACGACGACAAGAAAGCGATGAATGGCGGCGTACGAGGTTGAGAAGGTCCTGACGGTCCACCACTGGAACGAGTCGCTCTTCACGTTCACATGCACGCGCGGCCCGAGCCTGCGTTTCGAGAGCGGCCACTTCGTGATGGTCGGACTCATGGTCGACGGCAAGGCGCTGATGCGCGCCTACTCGATCGCCAGCGCGCACTGGGAAGAGCACCTCGAGTTCTTCAGCATCAAGGTGCAGGACGGGCCGCTCACCTCGCGCCTGCAGCACCTGAAGGTCGGCGACGAGGTCCTGGTCGGCAGGAAGCCGACGGGCACGCTCGTCCTCACCGACCTGTTGCCGGGCCGCTTCGTGTACCTTTTCGCGACGGGCACCGGCCTGGCGCCCTTCATGAGCATCATCCGCGACCCCGACACCTACGAGCGCTTCGAGAAGATCGTGCTCGTGCACGGCGTGAGGAAGGTCGACGAGCTCGCCTACGCCGACCTCATCGCCCAGGAGCTGCCGCAGCACGATCACCTGGGCGAGCAGGTGCGCGAGAAGCTCGTCTACTACCCGACCGTCACGCGCGAGCCGTTCCGCAACCAGGGGCGATTGCCCGACCTGATCGCCAACGGCAAGCTGTGCAAGGACATCGGCTTCCCGCAGATCGACCCGGCCACCGACCGCGCCATGATCTGCGGCGGCCCGGCGATGCTGAAGGACATGCGCTCGGTGCTCGACACGGCCGGCTTCACGATCTCGGCCGGCATCGGCCAGGCCGGCGACTACGTGATCGAGCGGGCGTTCGTCGAGAAGTAGGGCTCAGACCCGCCGGCAGGTCTTCACGCGCAGGACGGCCGCGCCGCCGACCAGCATCAGCAGCACCGTGCTCGGCTCGGGGACGGCGATGTTGTCGAAGGCGACCGCGCTGCCCGCACCGGCGCCCGAAAAGTCGAACGAGCCATGCTCGCCAGCAACAGCCTGGAGACGCCGGTGCTGGGCCTCGTCGGACGGGTCGACGGCCGGCGTTTCGATGTCGACGCCTCGCGCGTCCGCCTGGCCCACGCAGCAGCGACGATGACTCCGGACCCGGCCTCGTTCGGCATCGAGGACGAGCTCGCCCTGCTCGGCAGCTTCGTCGCGGGCCCGCGGCAGCTGGGCCGTTTCGCAGGCGATGCGCGCGCCAACACCGGCGACGATCCAGTCGTCGCCTACGCCGAACCGCGGATCACCTACGCGCCCGCGTCGTCGCCGCAGGAGCGGCTCGTCGCGCTGCTCGATGCCGTGTCGATCGCGCCGTCGGACCTGATCGACGACGCGTCCGACGCCGCCTGGTCGTCCCGGCTCGCCGCCTACTGGATGGCGCGCCGCGGCTTCATCGATGCCGGTCGCGGCATCGGCCCGTCGGCGGACGTCGGCGACATGCTGGCCCGGTTGCGCGCACCGCTTCTGTCGGTGCTCCGCTCGAGCCCTGACTTCAGACCGGCCTACGACCCGCTGTTGCGCATGGCGACGGCGCTCGGACGCACCGACCTCGACGACGCGCGCGCCTTGCTCGCCGAACTCGACGCCGCGCAGCCGGCGCGGTCGGAGGCCCGTGACGCATCGCGGCGCTTGAGCCGTTCTGCGTCGAACTGACACAGCGCTCTGTCCGTTGGCGAACAAAGGGAGAGTGCGGGTTTCAGGCCCGCCGATTGCTGCGGCGCACCAAATGAGATCGACATGGCCTGCTTTCGGTCACCCGCGCTCGCGGATGGGTAATTTTCATCCATGCGCAATGGTGTTTTCCCTGGCATCGGTCTTGCGTAGAGATCTGCATCGACCACCCACGAGGTTGCATCCATGAAGACCATCAGCTCCATCGCCGCCGCGGCCGCCATCGCTCTCAGCAGCACAGCAGGCGCCAGCGTCACCGGCGGTCTCGGCACCGGCGGCGGCACGTTCCTGG
>JAYTHL010000440.1:0-3219 GCA_043732605.1 Rhizobacter sp.
CGTTCGGAGAGCTGCTCGGCGACGACCAATTCGAAGCTCTGCCGATTCGCGACGCGGGTCAGTGCGTCGTGGGTCGCCGCCCACGCCATGGCATCGCGCTTCTTGCGCGCGTCGCTCACGTCCTCCAGCGTCCAGATCGTGCCGGACGGCAGGTCGTCGTCGCTCACCGGAGCGCCGAGCAGCTGTCCCCAGAAGCGGCTGCCGTCGCGGCGCACGAACTCGATCTCCTCGGAGAACACGCGCCGCGTCGAGAATGCGGCGATGACCCGCGTCCCGAGGCCTTCGTAGAACTCGTCGGAGGCGTAGATGATCCGCGCCGGCTCGCCCTCGATCTCGCCTTCGGGATAGCCGAGCATCCGGCTGAACTCCGCGCTCACCAGCTCGAACTTGCGGTTGCGCGTGAAGGCGATGCCGACCGGCGCCTTGGCCATCACGGCTCGCATCTTCGCGAGCAGCACCTGGTTCGCGAGCTCGCTCGCCTGGCGCTCGTGCATGACCTGCTGGATGACTTTCGACAGCTCGCCGATCTCGTCGCGCCCGGCAGGCCAGCCGCCCTCGACGCTCTGGTCGTCGCCCAGCAGGCGCATCGATCGCGCGCGCAGCAGGGTCAGCGGACGCAGCAGGTAGAGCGTGATGAGCAGTGTCAGCGCACCGCCCGCGCCGGCCACGCCGAAGGCAAGCCAGATCGCGCGCTTCTGGGCCGCGACGACGCCTTTGAGCAGTGCGTCGGCGCGCGCGGTGCGAAAGACGAGCCAGTCGGCATCGGGGATGCCGGCGATGCCGACCTCATGCTCGCCGAATCGCATCGCGACGCCTTCGGCCTCGATCGGGCTGCCGCGCAGCTTCCAGGCCGCGAACGCGTCGGCGATCGTCGGCTCCGCAGCCACGTTGCGCAGCGCCCAGCCCTTGACGGGATGGAAGATGATGGTGCCGGTCGCGTCGGCGACCACCGTCGAGATCGGCGAGTCGCGATCCGGATTGACCTGGGCCAGCCCGTCGAGCAGCGAGCGGCTCGACAGTCGCAGCGTAGCACCCATGACAGCCAGCACGCGGCCCTCGCGGCCGACGACGGGCATCGTGAAGACGACGATCGGCTCGCCCGTCACGCGCGATGGCGTCACCTGGGAGATGACGGGCCGTGCGGAGCCCAGGGTCGTCTTGAAGTACGGGCGGTCGTGGATGTCGGTGTCGGGATTGCGGATCCCCTGCGCGTCGCTGAGGGCGACGATCCGGCCGTCGACCGAGGCGATGAAGACGCTCGAGAAGAGCGTCGAGAGGACCGGCTGGCCGCGCAGGAATTCGCCGATCTGCTGCGGCTGGCCGACCGCTTCCGGCGGCACGAGCAGCGCGACCACACGCAGGGCGCGCTGCAGGCCGACCAGTCGCTGCGAGATGGCGGTGGCCAGGCGCTGGGCGTCGTCGGCCTGCGACTCGAGCACGATCTGCTCGGTGCCGCGGCTGGCCTCGTACAGGACGAGATAGACCGTCAGCCCGACACTGGTCAGGATCAGCGCCGCGCTGGCGAGCGTGAGCCTGACCTTGAGCGAGTTCGCTGCGAACATGTGCGGAATGTTCGCACGGGGGACATGCGCCGCCGGCACGTCGTGCCGACTGTTGCGAACAGCGGCACGGAAGCAACGCACACCTGAGTCGGACGACGCGTTGGCCAGACCTCAGCCGCCGCCCGGGCGGGCCAGGACGGCGTCGATCCAGCGAGCGGTCGTGTCCAGCATGAGGCCAAGGACTTCGGGGTCCGCGCATGCCGGGCAGGGCGCTTGGGCTTGGGCCTGCGAGGTCATCCTGCCGCCGAAGGATTTGCCGCCGGCCAGGAGCGGCAGTCCGGTTGCTGCCGCTGTTGCGACCGCGGCCCGCACCGTCGCATGGGCAACGCGCGGCGTGTCGGGTCGGCGCGAGCCGCGCTCCATCGACGGAAACTGGAATCGCAGGGTCGCGATGCCGCGGGCGGCGAGGCCATCGGCCACCGCCTGCATGAACGAATGCGTCATCCCGGCGCCGGCGCCGTGCGCGAGCACGTAGCACGCGCGTGCGCTCGTCGGCGAGTCGAAGAGCGCCGAAACTCGGCCGGCGCCTTCGACCTCGAATCCCGGTTCGATCAGATCAGCGACACCTCGACACGACGCGCTTCGGCATTGCTGCCGCTGGCGTTCACGGCCTCGGGCTTCTTCAGATCGATCTTGTCGGCGGCGACGCCGGCTGCCGTGAGCGCGCCTTGCACCGCCATCGCGCGCGCCTTCGCGAGCTCTTCGTTCTTCGCCGGGTCGCCGGTCGCATCGGTGAAGCCGCTGACGACGGCGCGCTTGCCGCCCGTCACCCCCTTGGCGACGTCGGCGAGCGCTGCGTCGGCTCCGGTCGCGAGGTCGGACCTGCCGTTCGCGAAGTAGAACTTCACGACGCCGTCCTCGACCTTGAACGACGCCGCGTCGGCAGCTGCGGCCATCGCTGCCGACGTCATTGCCGGCGCGGTCGCGGCGGCATGCGTCGTCGAGACAGCGGTCGATGCCGGCACCGGCAGGAGCGGCACGATCAGCAGCGCCACGATGTTGATGATCTTGATCAACGGATTCACCGCGGGACCGGCGGTGTCCTTGTAGGGATCGCCGACCGTGTCGCCGGTGACGGCAGCCTTGTGCGCTTCGCTGCCCTTGCCGCCGTGGTGGCCGTCTTCGATGTACTTCTTGGCGTTGTCCCAGGCACCGCCGCCGGTGCACATCGAGATCGCGACGAACAGGCCGGTGACGATGGTGCCCATCAGCAGGCCGCCGAGCGCCGCAGGCCCGAGGAGCAGGCCGACGATGACCGGCACGACCACGGGCAGCAGCGACGGAACCATCATCTCCTTGATCGCCGCCTTGGTCAGCATGTCGACCGCGACGCCGTACTCCGGCTTGGCGGTGCCTTCCATGATCCCCTTGATGTCGCGGAACTGGCGTCGCACTTCGACCACCACCGCGCCGGCGGCGCGGCCGACGGCTTCCATCGCCATCGCACCGAACAGGTAGGGAATCAGGCCGCCGATGAAGAGGCCCACGATGACCCGCGGTTCGCTCAGGTCGAACGAGACCGACATGCCGCGCGCGGTGAGCGAGTGGGTGTAGTCGGCGAACAGCACGAGCGCGGCGAGGCCGGCCGAGCCGATCGCATAGCCCTTGGTGACCGCCTTCGTCGTGTTGCCCACCGCGTCGAGCGGATCGGTGACGT
>JAYTHL010000441.1:0-3200 GCA_043732605.1 Rhizobacter sp.
CGCGATGCGCCTCCACGATGTCGTCGATGTGAAAGACACGTGCCGGAGCGAGCGCCAGGGCGCCGTTCGCAACTTGATCGACCAGCTCTTGCAACGGCGCGGCCATGAAGTCACTCACGCCCCGGGTGTACGTCGTCAGCGACATAGCCGTCGGGAGCACGTCCATCGGAGCGAAATCGGGAAGCGACCAACGGTCTCCGACCATGCCGGTCATGCAGACGGTACCGGGCTGTCTCGTGGAACGAAGGGAGTCCCGCAGTGTCGTGGTCCCGATGAGCTCGAGTACCTTATCGGCACCGCCGTCCCATCGCTCTCGAACAGTCTCCGCGATGGCGCCGTCATCCAGAAAGAAGCGATCTGCGCCGGCGCCGGCCCTGCGCACGAGTACCTCGCCTCCGGCTCGGCGCGATGTCGCGCCGACCTCCGCACCATGCGCCTTCGCGAGCGCAGCGGCGGCCGGGCCCACTGACGTCGTCCCGCCGCGGATCAGGAGCCGATCGCCTCTCTTCAAGCGGAGCGCCCTGAAGAGGGTACCCCACGTCGTCTGCAACATTTCAGGCAAGGATCCCAACCGGTCCCAGCCCAGGCTCGTATTGATCGCTCGCACTTGGGTTGCCGGCACCACGGTGTACTCGGCATAGCCGCCATCGAACTGGCGGCCCATGCCTCCCATGACCGTCGCGGCGGGCTGACCGATGCGGAGTTCGCCGCCAGGCGCACCGGCGACGGTGCCGACTGCCTCGATGCCCAAGACACGCGGAAACGCGACCACGACGCCGTCGATGCGGGCACGGCACGCGAGCGCCAGCGCGCGAGGATCGCGCTGGCGCTCGCGTGCCGGCCGCGCCTGCTGCTCGCCGACGAGCCGACGACTGCCGTCGATGCGACGGTGCAGACCCAGATCCTGCTGCTTCTGGGCGAGCTGCAGCGCGAGACCGGCATGGCGATGATCTTCGTCAGCCACGACCTCGGCGCCGCGATCGAGGTCGCCGACCGCATCGCCGTCATGTACGCCGGCCGGATCGTCGAGGAGAACGCGGTCGCCGCGCTGGTCGGCGAGACGATGCATCACTACACGGCTGGGCTGCTCGCATCGACGGTGGGAGAGGCCGAGCGCGGCCGCCCGCTGGCGACAATCCCCGGTGCGCCGCCCGATCTGTCGGCGCCGGTGCCCGGCTGTGCGTTCGCGCCACGGGTGCTGTGGCGATCGCGCGCTGCCGTGTCGATCGGCCGCCGCTGGTGCGCGACGGGCCGCAGGCGCTCGCGTGCTGGCGGCCGGTCGCAGCGCGCGACGTCGTCGTCGCCCGACCGGACGAAGCGCGAGTTCCCGCGGCACCGGCGAATCACCCCGGTCGAGGGGGTGCGCCGGCATGGACTTGATCGCGATCAAGCCGGGGGCCCGGCGGGCATCCTCCAATGACCGCATGACCGAGACCACCGCCCCGCTTCTCAACGACATCGACTTCGCCGCGCTCGCGGTCGGCATGCGTGACGCGCCGGGCTTCCCGCACTTCTGCATCGACGACTTCCTCGACGAGGACTTCGCGCGCGAGGTGCGCGACGCCTTCCCGGCCTACCTCGAGGCCGAAAAGATGGGCACCTCGTTCTCGGCGGTCAACGAGAAGCGAAAGACGCAGATCACCGATGCGCGCCTGTTCCCGGCGCCGATCCGGCGCCTGCACGAGATCCTGGCGTCGGACGATTTCGTCGCCGGCATGTCGACGATGTCCGGAATCCACGGCCTTGTCGCCGACCCGATGCTGTCCGGCGGCGGCATCCACGAGACCAGCGAGGGCGGCCATCTCGACGTCCATGTCGATTTCAATTTCAACGACAGCCTCGGCCTATACCGTCGCCTCAACATCCTCGTCTACTTCAACGCGGACTGGAAGGAGGAGTACGGCGGCGTCCTCGATCTCTGGGACGAGGACGTCAAGCACTGCGTCGCGCGTATCGCGCCGTCGTTCAACCGCGCCGCGGGCTTCGCCACCAGCGCGACCAGCTGGCACGGCGTGACGCCGCTCACGTGCCCGCCGGGGCGGGTGCGCAAGTCGTTCGCCGCCTACTACTACACCCGGGAGCCTCCGCCGGGCTGGGACGGCGTTAAGCGATCGACGGTCTTTCACGCGCGGCCCGAGGAATACTGGAAGGGCAATGTCGCGATGCCCGTTGAGGACATCGTTCGCGCGACGCGCGCGCGCGTCGACGCAATGAAGCAGAAGCTGCGCGGCGTGCTGCGCTAGCGAGCCGCGCGCGCCGTCACGCGGCCGGGGCTGCGCTCCAGCTGCGCATCTTGCCGGGATTGAGCAGGCCCTGCGGATCGAAGCGCCGCTTGATCTCGAGCACCGCCGGGTCGAGGTCGGCCTGCTTGCCGTCCTCGATGACGAAGACGTGCGGATTGTTGATGGCGACCCCGTGGTCGCGGTGGATCTGCATGATCTCGTTGAGGCGGGCATCCTCGCGGTAGCGGATCAGCTGCAGGCCGCTGCAGTTGAACGCGCCGTCCATGCCGCGCAGGAACTCGAGATGCATCAGCACCTCGCCGCCGAGCGCGTGCTCGAGCGCCTTGGCCTGCGCGACGTGGCGCGGCGGATCGAAGCGGCTCTGGATGTAGGTGAGGCTCTTGTCGAGCTTCAGCGCGCACAGGGTCGTGTGGTTCCAGGTGTATTCGAGGATCGTGCGGTTGCTCGTCGTCACCTCGTCGGCGGTCTTGCGCTGGACGATGCGTCCGCCGAAGCGCGCGAGGAACTCGGTGAGCCCCGCTTCCGATTCCGGCGAGACGAGCAGCAGCACCGCGCTGCACTCCGCGGGCACGCGCTCGGCCAGCGCCGGGATCAGCGCGACGACGGCCGAGGCGAGAAAGCAGATTTCCTTCTTGACGATTCCCGGCGCGCTGGCGAGCGCGCTCGAGAACTCGAGGCCGGCGTCGAACGAGTCGAAGCTCGCGATGCATTCGGTCCACGCAATGGCGGGCGCGAGCGCGACCTCGAGCTCGAGGACGATGCCGTTGGTGCCGTAGACATGGTGCAGAAGCATCGCCTCGGGCGAGCGCAGCTCGACGATCTTCGGCTCCGGCTCGACGCTCATGACGCGCGCGCCGAGCACGTTGCCGACCGCCGCCATCGGGCCGTAGGTGATCGATCCCGCGCCGCCGAAGCCGCCGCCGAAGAGACCGCCGAGCGTCGCGCTGCGAAAGGTCG
>JAYTHL010000442.1:0-10478 GCA_043732605.1 Rhizobacter sp.
GCCGCGGCGTCGAGGCCGAGCGCGTCGATCTTCTGCAACGGCGCGCGCTCGCAGAAGTTGAAGGGCTGATCGGTGCCGATCATGAGCTGGGTGTCGCCGAAGCGCTGCACGAGATGCTGCAGCGTCGCCGGGTCGAACACCAGCGTGTCGTAGAACAGCTTGCCAGCCTGGGTCGACGGTGATTCGCTCAGAAGATCGCCGAGCGGCGCAAAGACATGACGCGACTGCTCGAGCCGCGGCAGCAGCATCGCGAGCGTGCCACCGCCGTGGCTGAAGGCGATCCGCAGCTTCGGTCGGCGCACGATGAGATTGCCGGTGATCACCGACGCCGCGGCCAGCCCGACATCGCTCGGATACGCGAACACCTGCTGCAGCGCGGCCGGACCGACGAGGCGATCCATGCCGGTCGGCTTGAGCGCGTGCACGAAGACCGCAGCGCCGAGCGCTTCGCAGGCTTCGAAGAACGGATCGAAGCGGGCGTGGCCGATCGGCACGCCGTTGACGTTGCTGCCGATCTGGACGCCGGCGAAGCCTGGCTCCGCCATGAGTCGCCGCAGCTCTTCGATCGCGAGATCGACATCCTGCAGCGGCACCGCGCCGAGGCCGACCAGCGCGCTCGACGACTCGGCCACCATCGCGCCGATGACGTCGTTGAGATAGCGCACCATCTGCAGCCCCGCAGCCGGCTCGAACCAGGACGAGAGCAGCTCGGGCATCGGCGAGATCGCCTGGCGGTCGAGCCCCGTCCCGGCGAGGTCGGCGAGGCGCCGGCTGTGCTCCAGCAGGCATCGGAGACGGTGCGAAAGACCTTGCCGGCGATCATCACGTGGGCATGGAACGCGTGCGCAGGCGCCATCGATGGCCACTCGGCCGGCGCGCTCGTGCCGAAGCAGGCCGGGAAGCGCTCGGGCACGACGTGCGAGTGCACGTCGACGCCGCAGCAAGGAGCGAGCGCCCCCGGCGATCCGCGCGTCAGCCGTGCGCCAGTCCGGCGGCGGCGATGCCGGCGATGCAGATCGCTTCGTCTTCATCGCCGGTGCCGCCGCTGGCGCCGACGGCGCCGATCACCGCGCCGCCTGCGTCCTTGACGAGCACGGCGCCGGTCTGCGGCAGGAACTTGCCCTGCGCGGTCGCGGCGAGCGCGACGAAGAAGTTCGGGTTCTCCTTGGCGCGCTGGCCGAGGACGCGACTCGCCGCACCCATGCCGATCGCCGCCCACGCCTTGCCGCTGGCGACGTCGATGCGGAACATGCTGGCGCCGTCCTGGCGCTGCGCCGACTTGAGATGGCCGGCATCGTCGAGCACGACGACAGCCATCGGCTTGTAGCCCGACGTCTGCGACTGCGCCAGGGCGGCCGCGATGATCTGGTTGGCTTGGGCGAGGGTCAGTGCGGCCATGGGTCGGGAAGCGAGTGAAGGCCAATCGAGTCTACAGAGAATTTGCCGAAATACAAGTTTCGTATAGAAAACTTACCTTGATTCCTGCTTTGCATACGAAGCATAACTTTTGGCATGAACCCTATACACTGCGCCGACCTACCGGAGTGCCGATGAACGCACCGTCCACCCTCACGCTGGCCACCAATCTCTACGACCTGATCCGCACCGATCTGCTGGCCGGACGCTTCGATCCGGGCAGCAAGCTCGCGATCGAGGCCGTGGCGACGCGCTATGCCTCGGGGCAGACGCCGGTGCGTGAAGCGCTCAACCGCCTCACCTCCGAGGGCCTCGTCGAGCGCCGCGACCAGCGCGGCTTCGCCGTCGCCGGCGTGAGCGACGCCGACCTGATCGAGATCACGCGCACGCGCTGCTGGTTGGAGGAGATCGCATTGCGCAAGTCGATCGAGGCGCGCACCCCCGAGTGGGAGGAGCAGCTCGTGCTCGCGCATCACCGCCTGGCGCGAACGCCGCGGTCGCTCTCGGTGCGCAAGTTCGAGAACAACCCGGCGTGGGAGCCATTGCACCGCGCCTTCCATCGGGCCCTCGTCGGCAACTGCGGCTCGCGCTGGCTGATCGGCTTCTGCGAGCAGCTCGCCGACCAGCTCTACCGCTATCGCCAGCTTTCGGTGAAGCGCGTCTACCCGAAGCGGCACGAGCACGACGAGCACCAGGCGATCGTCGATGCGGCGATCGCGGGCGACGTCGCCACCGCCGTCTCGCTCTTGCAGGCGCACTACCAGCGCACGGCCGACATGATCCGCAGCGACCCCGATCTCTTCGCGCAGCCATGACCGGCCCGTCATCGAGCGACCTGCTCGCCGACCGCATCGCACTGCGCGAGCTGGTCGAGAACTGGGCGGTCTGGCGCGACGCCGGCGACTGGGAGCGCTTTCGCACCGTCTGGCACGACGACGGCGTGATGATGGCGACCTGGTTCCAGGGCCCGGCCGACGACTTCATCCGCGTCACGAAGGAAGGATGGGCGAAGGGCGTCAGCATCCTGCACTTCCTGGGCGGCAGCTCGGTCGATCTCGCCGGCGACCGCGCGATCGTCCAGACCAAGATGACGATCTCGCAGCGCGGCGATGTGAGCGGCGTGCTCTGCGACGTCGTCTGCACCGGCCGCTTCTACGACTTCATCGAGCGGCGCGCCGGCCGCTGGGGCATGGTGCTGCGCCAGCCGATCTACGAGAAGGATCGTGTCGATCCGGTCGATCCGTCAGCGCGGCTCGTGCTCGATCAGGCGAAGCTCGCGGAGTTCCCGAAGGGCTATCGGCATCTCGCGTACATCCAGACCCAGATCGGCTATACGGTGAAGCGCGACATGCCGCAGCTCACCGGGCCCGAGGTCGAGAGCCTCTACGCGCGCGGCAAGGCGTGGCTTGCCGGCGCGGCGCTCGACCGCGCCGGCTGACGAGGCCGGTCAGTTCTTGCCAGGATCCTTGACGTCGGGCACCGAGTCGAACTCGACGTTCTGCAGCTTGCCGTCGACCTTCTCGACCTTCCTGATGTAGACCGTCTGGACGATGTCGCGCGTCGCCGGGTCGATCGTGATCCTGCCGCGCGGGCTGGTCCAGCTCATGCCCTTGGCGGCCTCGATGAACCTGTCGCCGTCGGCGTTGCCGCCCGTCTTCTTCATCACCTCGGCAATCAGCTGCATGCCGTCGTAGCCGGCGACCGACATGAAGTTCGGCCGGTCCTTGGGATAGGCCTTCGCATAGGCCGCGGTGTAGGCCGCGTTCTCCGCCGACTTGTGCACCTGCGAGTAGTGGAACGCGGTGATCGTGCCGAGCGCCGCGTCGCCGAGCGCGTCGAGGATGTCCTCGTCGGTCAGGTCACCGGTGGCGACGATCCTGACGCCGTCCTGCGCCAGGCCGCGCTCGACGAAACTCTTCATGAATCCGACCGTCTCGGCACCGGGCGGCAGAAACAGGAACACGGCGTCGGGCTTGCTGTCCTTGACGCGCTGCAGGTAGGGCGCGAAGTCGGGATTGCGCACCGGCACCCTCACCTCCCCGACGATCTCGCCGCCGCCCGCCGTGAAGGTCTTCTTGAACTGCGTCTCCGCGTCCTGGCCGGGGCCGAAGTCGGCCACCAGCGTGTAGACCTTCTTGATCCTGTTCTTCGCGGCCCACGCGGCGATCGGCGCCGTGTCCTGCGGCAGCGTGTGCGAGACGCGGACGATATAGGGCGAGCGCGTCGTGATCACCGAGGTCGCGGCGTTCATAACGACCATCGGCACCTTCGCCTCGACCGAGATCGGCGCGACTGCGAGCGCGGCCGGCGTCAGGCCGAAGCCGGCGAGGATGTCGACCTTGTCCTTGACGACGAGCTCCTGCGCCAGCCGCTTGCTGACGTCGCCTGCCGTGCCGGGGCTGTCGTCGCGGATGATCAGCTCGACCCTGCGCCCGCCGAAGGTGTCGCCGTTGGCGGCGAGATAGAGGCGGATGCCGTGCTCGATCTGCTTGCCGTAGCTGCCGAACGGGCCGGTCATGGGCAGCACCAGGCCGATCTTGAGCGGGTCGGCGGCGAACGCGGGAGTGGCCACGCCGAGCGCGAGGGCGATCGCGGCGAGGGTGTGTCTGCGGTTCATGTCATCTCCTGTGTCGCGAGGTCGCGAGCTCGCAGGATTGTGTCGTCGCCACCCGTCGCGACGAGCGCTGCCGACGCAGGACTTTCCCGGGTGGCTCGCGCGCTCAGGCCGCGAGGCAATGCTCGGCGCGCCAGCCGTAGAGCCACTCGAGCGCGTCGTAGAAGCGCTCGGGCGTGCGCCCGGTCCAGAGGTCGTTGCGCACCAGCCGCTCGACGCCCGACGCGTGGAAGATGCGGCCCATCTCGCGCGCCGAGAGCACGACGCGCGCGGTGCGGGCGATGCGCGAGCGCTGGTAGTGGTCGAAGGCCGCAACGACGTCGTTGCCGTGCACGCGCATCGCTTCGCCGAGCGTCACGGCGTCCTCGAGCGCCATGCACGCGCCTTGCGCGAGGTACTGCAGCGTCGGATGGGCGGCGTCGCCGAGCAGCGTCGTGCGCCCGAAGGTCCACTGGCAGATCGGATCGCGGTCCGCCGTGGCCCAGCGCTTCCAGCTCTTCGGCAGCTCGATCAGCTGGCGCGCGCGCGGGCAGATGCCCTGGAAGTAGCTCTCCACCTCTTCCGAAGAGCCTTCGGTGACGCTCCACTCTTCCTGCCGGCGGCTGTGGAACGTGACGACGACGTTGTACTGCTCGCCGCCGCGCAGCGGGTAGTGGACGAGATGGCAGTTCGGGCCGACCCAGATGCTCGCCGCGTTCCAGCGCAGATCGGCGGGGAAATCGTCCTTCTCGACAACGGCACGGTAGACGACATGCCCCGAGACCCTCGCGGCATCGCCGACATACTGCGCGCGCACCGCCGACTTCACGCCGTCGGCGCCGACCAGCGCGGCGCCGCGGTGGCGCGCGCCGTGGCCATCGACGACGGTGACGCCGCCCTCGTCCTGCTCGATGCGCGCGACCCGCGTCGACGTCAGCACCTCGATGCCGTCGCTCTCCTCCGCCGCTTCGAGCAGCGAGCGGTGCACGTCGGCGCGATGGATCACGGCGTAGGGATTGCCGAAGCGCTCGCGGAACGCAGCACCGACCGGGATCCTGCCCACGAGCGACTCGTCGAGCGCGTCGTGCATCACCATCTCGTCGGTGTAGACGGCGCGGGCGCGTGCCTTCGGGCCGATGCCGAGCGCGTCGAACGCGGCGAAGGCGTTGGGACCGAGCTGGATGCCGGCGCCGATCTCGCCGAGCTCGGCCGATTGCTCCAGCACCTTCACCGCAAGGCCCTGGCGTGTGAGCGCGAGCGCGGCGGCGATGCCGCCGATGCCGCCGCCGGCGATCAGCACCGGCAGGGCGGTCGTCATGTCACCGGGGCCGGGTTGAAGAGCACCAGCGCGTTGTGCAGCTTCCAGTGCTCGGCCCAGGTCTTCCTGCGGCCGCTCGCGACCTCCAGCATCAGGCGGAAGAGCTCCCAGCCGACGTCCTCGATCGTCGCCGTGCCGTCGGCGATGCGGCCGGCGTTGACGTCCATCAGGTCGTGCCAGCGGCGCGCGAGATCGCTGCGCGTCGCGACCTTGATCACGGGCACCTCGGCCAGACCGTAGGGCGTGCCGCGGCCGGTCGTGAAGACGTGCAGGTTGATGCCGGCGGCGAGTTGCAGCGTGCCGCAGATGAAGTCGCTCGCCGGCGTCGCCGCGTAGACCAAGCCGCGCTCGATGCCGCGGTCGCGCAGCTTCTCGCCCGGCGAGAGCACGCCCGAGATCGGCGCGCTGCCGCTCTTGACGATCGAGCCCATCGCCTTCTCGACGATGTTCGACAGGCCCCCCTTCTTGTTTCCCGGCGTGGTGTTGGCGCTGCGGTCGGCCTGGCCGCGGCCGAGATAGGCGTCGTACCACGCCATCTCGCGGATCATCGCCTCGGCCACCTCGGGCGTCGATGCACGCGAGGTGAGCTGGTCGATGCCGTCGCGCACTTCGGTCGTCTCGCTGAACATCACCGTCGCGCCGGCGCGCACGAGCAGGTCGGTGCAGAAGCCCACCGCCGGATTCGCGGTGACGCCGCTGAAGGCGTCGCTGCCGCCGCATTGCACGCCGACGACGAGCGCGCTCGCCGGCACGGTCTCGCGCCGGCGAGCGTTCAGCCGCTCGAGATGCTCTTCGGCGGTGGCCATGATCGATTCGATCATCGACATGAAGCCGATATGCGCGTCGTCCTGGAGGCACACGACGTCGAGCTTCGGCGACGCCGTGGCGCCGACGTCGGCCACGTTCCGTTCGTCGACGATCGCGAACGAGCCCGGCGGCAGCAGGCGATCGGGCTGCAGCTTCTCGCAGCCGAGGCTCACGACCATCACCTCGTTGCCGAAGTTCGGGTTGAGGGTGATGTTGCGCAGCGTCCGGATCGGGATCTCGGCGCCGGGCGCGTCGATCGCGACGCCGCAGCCGTAGGTGTGCTCGAGGCCGACGACGTCGTCGACGTTCGGGAAGCGCGGCAGCAGCTCGTCCTTGATGCGCTCGACGGCGAACTCCACGACGCCGGCGACGCACTGCACCGTCGTCGTGATCGCGAGGATGTTGCGCGTGCCGACCGAGCCGTCGGCATTGCGAAAGCCCTCGAAAGTGTGGCCGTCGAGCGGCGCCATCGGCGCGCGCCTGGCGGTCGCGATCGGCAATCCTTCGAGCGATCGCGCCGCAGGCATCTCGAGCAGGCGCTCGTGGACCCAGCTCCCCGCGGGTATCGCGCGCGCGGCGCGGCCGATGACGACGTCGTAGCGACGCACCGGCTCGCCCGCGGCGATGTCGACGAGCGCGACCTTGTGCCCTTGCGGCACCTTGTCGACGAGCGTCAGGCCCGAGAGCAGGCGCGTGCCCGCCGGCAGGCCGCCGTCGTTGGCGACGATCGCGACGTTGTCGCGCTCGTGCATCGAGATGGTGAGCGGCGCGAGGGCCGGCGTGTCGATCATGGTGGAGAGTGTCCTGAAAGCCGTTCGCGGGTCAAGCGCCGCGGTCGCCCGCCTGGCGCTTGGCGGCGTACATCGCCGAGTCGCCGCGGTGAAGCAGCGACTCGGCGGTGTCGCCTTCGTGCGCGCCGGCGGTGCCGATGCTCACGGTCACGCGCAGGCCGGGCGCGATGCCGTCCCAGGCGAAGCCGGCGACGGCGGCCGAGATGCGCGCGCAGACGCGCGCCGCCTCGCGCTCGTCGGCGCGCTGGAACAGGATCGCGAACTCGTCGCCCGAGAGCCGAGCGACGACGTCGTGCTCGCGCGTGGCCTGCAGCAGGAGGCTCGCGATCGCCTTCAGCACCAGGTCGCCGACGTGGTGCGAATGGCGGTCGTTGACGAGCTTGAACTGGTCGATGTCGATGAACGCGATCGACATCGGCGCGCCGCTCGACGACAGTGCCGCGAGCACTGGATGGAGCTTCTGCTCCAGGCACCTGCGGTTGGCCAGGCCGGTGAGCGAATCCTCCAGCGAGAGCCGCTCGAGGTGGCGCGACATGCCCTCGAGCTGGCGGACGTTGCGCTCGACCATGCGCAGCTCGAGGTGCCACTGCACGGCGCGCTCCCGGCTCTCGAGGCTTTCGGCGCGGATCATCTCCTCGCGGTCGCGCAGCCTGCGCAAGGCGTCGAAGGCCTTGACCCGCTCCTCGAGCAGCTCGTAAATCTGGCTCAGCAGCATGTAGCCGAGGCAGGCCATCTGCTCGTACTCGAGCTGCTGCGCCATGTCGACCAGGGCGGTGCAATGGGCGGCGGCCCCGCCCAGATCGCCGCGGATCCAGGCGAGCTCGGCGCGGACCCAGTGCTCGTAGGCATGCCCGAGCGTCGGCCGGCCGAATCCGGCGAGCTGAGCCCGGGCCTGGGCGAGCAGCGCCTCGGCGGCCGCGGGGTCGCCGGTCCATGTGCGGGTGAGCGCCGAGGTCAGCAGCCAGGCTGAGAGACCCGCGACCCGGCCGCCGACGAAAAGCCCGGCCGAGGCGCCGCGCTGCACGAGCGCTTCGCAACGCAGGTGCCCGGCTGCCATCTTCTCGAGCGACGGCAGCACGCCGGTGCGATAGCGCGACGCGACCGCGCCGAGCGCCTCGACGAGCAGTTGGTTGATGCGCGGCTGGAACGCGCCCACCAGGCCGTCCGAGGCCTCGGCCCAGTCGATCGCCGACGCCAGCGCTTGGTCGGCCTTGGCGAAGTCGCGGCTCCACAGGTAGGCCACGCCGAGGTAGTTGTAGAGCATCGCCTTGTGCGACGCGGACGCGACCGGCTCGGCGAGGTGGACGCTGATCAGCGCCGACTCGACCGCCTCCTCGTTGCGGCCGAGGCAGGTCGAGGCATGGGCAAGCGTCGACAGCGCCCCCGATTCGCCGACCACGTCACCGAGCGTGCGGAACAGCCGCGCCGCCTGCTTGGCGCGACCATGCGCAGCCCGAAAGCGCGAGGCGAGACGGTCGAGGTGGGCCAGGAGGAGCAGCGCCTTGGCCTGGCGACGCGGATCCTGGCGCTGCTCGGCGTCGGCCAGCGCGGCCAGCGCAATCTGGCAGGCTCGCTCGGGATCGGCTTCGTCGAGCGCCGCGTGCGCTGGCTGCAGCACGTCCTCGGCCTCGAGCGCGACCGCGACCGGATCGAGGTTCGGGGAGGGGGGTGCGGCTCTGGGCACGGGAGAGGCGAGGTGAACGCCGCCCGGGAGATGGGCGCCCCGGATTGTCCCAGACGGCGACACTTCGACCGCGCCGCCGGTCGAGACCGCATGAGCGGCCGGACGCCGGCGCGGCGTGAGACTAGCGCGACGTCGTCTTCAGGCCGAGGATCGAATAGAGCGGGCACATCCCGACGATGCCGGTGAGCAGAGGGATCACCCCGATGTATCCCCACAAGCCGATGACGCCGCCGGCCGCGAGCGTGATCAAGGCAATGCCGATCAGCAGGCGAGCCGCCCGGTCCAGGTTTCCGACGTTCAACTGACTCATGGTCGCTCCTTGCGGTGAGGCCTCAAGATAGCGCTCGCGGATCGGATCGCCTTGATCCGGCGCAACAGTTCGGCCCGTCCGCCCGCGCGATCCCGGTCCGGCCGTCAATGCGCCATCAGCACCGCGACATCCATCGCCGCGAGCACCGAGCGGGTCGCGCCGCCGAAGACGCGCTCGCTCGCCCGGCTGCGGCCGTAGCAGCCCATCACGATCAAGTCGCCGCCGAGGCTCGCCGCGAACGGCCCGATCTCGCGCGCGATGTGCGCCGAGGGCGGGAGCAGATGCACGGTCGCCGCGACACCATGCCGGCGCAGCCACGCGACCGCATCGATGCGGCTGAACGGTGCCGCCGGCGCGAGCCGCGACCACGACGCGACGTGGACCTCGTCGGCCAGACGCAGCAGCGGCAAGGCGCCGGCGACCGCGCGCGCGGCCTGCGGCGAGCCGTTCCAGGCGACGACGATGCGCCGCGCCACGGTCGCGCTGCGCATCGCCGCCGGCACGACGAGCGTCGGCTTGCCGCTGTCGAGGATCGCCGTCTCGACAAAGCCGGGCGGCGCCGAGCCGGTCTCGGGCAGGCGCGACTCCTGCCCGACGACGAGCAGGTCCGCGTACACCGCCTCCTCGACGAAGCCGCGCGTGACCGAGTGGCCGGCGATCTCGCACCACGTGACCTCGGGGCTGTCGAACAGGTGGTGGCTGCGCAGCTGCGACTTGGCCTCTTCGTGGATCAGTGCCGCCGGATCGAACGCGGCGGCTTCCAGCGCGGCGCTCGCCGAGTACGCGAACGACGTGCGGTCGGCGTCCCAGGCGGCGCCGAACAGCGCGGTGATGCCGGCGTCGAGCCGCGTCGCCAGCTCGCTCGCCACCTCCAGGCGCACGAGGCTCGCCGGCGTCGCGTCGAGATGGAGCAGGATCGAGGCGACGTCGGTCATCGCGCGGCCGCTCAGCGGATCAGCAGCACCGGCGTCTTGCACGATGCCAGTACTTGAGTCGCCACCGAGCCGAGCACGAGGTTGACGAGGTCGCCGTGGCCACGCGAGCCCATGATCAGCAGGTCGAACCGGCCGTCGTCCGCCATCGCGGCGATCGATCCGGCCGCATGGCCGACGGTGTGGGTGAAGGTCGCCTTCAGGCCCTGTTGCTCGAAGAACGCGCGGATCGGACGGAACACGATCTCGGCGTCCTCGTCGTAGAACTTGCGCACCTCCGCTGCGCCGACGAAGGCCGCGGCGCGATGCGGCACGGCGAGCACCGAATGCACGACGGTGTACTGGTGCGCGGCGCCGAGCCACTCGTCGTGCGCGGCGATGTAGGCGAGCATGCGCTTGGTGTAGTCACTGCCGTCGGCGGCGATCAGGATCTTCATGGCTGTGCTTCCTGCGTTGTCCGCGTGAAGTCTGTCGTCAATCGTCGCCCCGAACCTTGCTCGGGATCAAGGCCTGCGCGGCGCGCCCGCCGATCATCGCCCGAAGACGATCGATCGCCATGGACTTCACACGCCTCGTCCTGCCCGCCGGGCCCGCGCCCGGAGCGGACGCGCGCGCCGACGCCGACCC
>JAYTHL010000443.1:0-27190 GCA_043732605.1 Rhizobacter sp.
ATCAACCCCATCGCGATGGAAGAAGGACTGCGCTTCGCCATCCGTGAAGGCGGCAGAACCGTCGGCGCCGGAGTCGTGGCGAAAATCCTCGAATAAGGACTGCGCTCTCCGCGACACCGGCTCGTTCGGCGTCGCATCGCGAACTCCCGCGGCGCTTGCGCTGCATCGCTCTTTGAAAGATTTGTCATGGCTACCAAGCAAAAGATCCGCATCCGCCTGAAAGCGTTCGACTACAAGCTGATCGACCAGTCGGCGCTCGAGATCGTCGACACCGCCAAGCGCACCGGGGCCATCGTCAAGGGGCCGGTGCCCCTGCCGACGCGCATGCAGCGCTTCGACATCCTGCGCTCGCCGCACGTCAACAAGACCTCGCGCGACCAGTTCGAGATCCGCACGCACCAGCGCCTGATGGACATCATCGATCCGACCGACAAGACCGTCGACGCGCTGATGAAGCTCGATCTGCCTGCCGGCGTCGACGTCGAGATCAAGCTGCAGTAAATCGAGCGTCCGTTCTCGGACGGGCGAACGTCGACTTTGCGAAGGCCGGGTCGTTCTGATAAGATCACAGGCTTTTCCGCGATCGCGCCCGGCTTTCGGCCCAGAGCTGGAACCCAGAGGCGAGACGACAGGAAAAGCACTCAGTCAGCCCGGCCAATCGATGTCGGGCGTTGCAACAAAGGCCGCGCTCGCGTGGCTGGAGAACATTTATGAGCACCAGCTCCAATCCGGCGTCGCCGGCGAGAGAGCGCCTGGGTCTCCTGGGTCGCAAGGTGGGGATGATGCGCATCTTCACCGACGACGGAGACGCGATTCCCGTCACCGTCCTCGACGTCTCGAACAACCGCGTCGCCCAGGTCAAGACCGAAGCGATCGACGGCTACGTCGCACTCCAGGTCGTCTTCGGCGACAAGAAGGCGTCGCGCGTCACGAAGCCGCTGGCCGGCCACCTCGCCAAGGCCGGCGTCGTCGCCGGCGAGCTGACCCAGGAATTCCGCGTCGAAGAGAGCGTCGCCGCCGGCTACGCTCCCGGCGCCAAGATCCCGGTCGGTGTCTTCACCGTGGGGCAGCTCGTCGACGTGCAGGGCACGACGATCGGCAAGGGCTTCACCGGCACGATCAAGCGCCACCACTTCAAGTCGCAGCGCGCGTCGCACGGAAACAGCCGCTCGCACAACGTGCCGGGCTCGATCTCGATGGCGCAGGATCCCGGCCGCGTGTTCCCCGGCAAGAAGATGTCGGGCCAGCTCGGCAACGCCACGCGCACCACGCAGAATCTCGACATCGTCCGCATCGACGAAGCGCGAGAGTTGCTGCTCGTGCGCGGCGCGGTGCCGGGCGCGAAGAACGGCCACGTGGTCGTCCGGCCCGCCGTCAAGGCGCTGCCCAAGGGCGCCGCCGCGAAGGTCGCCGCCGCCGCGAAGGGAACAGCCTGATGCAACTCGAACTCCTGAACGAGCAAGGCCAGGCGACGTCGACGAAGTTCGACGCGCCCGACACGGTCTTCGCGCGTGACTACAACGAAGCGCTGGTGCACCAGATCGTCGTCGCCTTCCAGGCGAACGCGCGCCTCGGCACTCGCGCCCAGCTCGACCGCGCGATGGTCAAGCACTCGACCAAGAAGCCGTGGCGCCAGAAGGGCACCGGCCGCGCGCGCGCCGGCATGACCTCGTCGCCGCTCTGGCGCGGAGGCGGTCGGATCTTCCCGAACAGCCCCGACGAGAACTTCACCCAGAAGGTGAACAAGAAGATGTACCGCGCGGGCATGGCGGCGATCCTCTCGCAGCTCGTTCGCGAAGGCCGGCTCTCGGTCGTCGAGTCGCTGACCGTCGACACGCCCAAGACCAAGGCGCTGGCGCAGAAGCTGAAGTCGATGGGCCTCGATTCGGTCCTCGTCATCACCGACCAGATGGCCGACAACCTGATCATGGCGTCGCGCAATCTGGCCAACGTCCTGATCGTCGAGCCGCGCTACGCCGATCCGCTCGCCCTCGTGCACTACAAGAAGGTGCTTGTCACCAAGGGTGCGATGGAGCAACTGAAGGAGATGCTGTCATGAGCACGGCACCCGACGCCTCGAAGTCCAAGGCCGACCCGAAGGTCGGCGCCAAGGCGAAGAAGGCCGCTGCGGCAACGCCGTCAACGGCCGCCAAGCCGGCCAAGACGGCGCCGACCGACGCTGTCGTCGCCGACGCTGCCAAGCCGGCGAAGAAGCCCGCCGTGAAGAAGGCCAAGAAGGTCAAGGCCGATCCGTCGAAGGTCTCGGCCCACGTCGAGAGCCGCCTGGCCCAGATCCTGATCGCGCCGATCGTGAGCGAAAAGGCGACCATGGCCGCTGAGAAGCACAACCAGGTGCTCTTCAAGGTCATGCGCGACGCGACCAAGCCCGAGATCAAGGCCGCCGTCGAGCTGATGTTCAAGGTCACGGTCGACTCCGTGCAGACCGTCCAGCACAAGGGCAAGACCAAGCGCTTCGGCAAGGGCACGGGCCGGCGCGATCACGTCAAGAAGGCCTACGTCTGCCTCGCGGCGGGCCAGGAGCTGAACTTCTCCGGGGAGGGCGCGTAATGCCCGTCATCAAGGTCAAGCCGACGTCGCCGGGTCGCCGCGCGGTCGTCAAGGTCACGCATCCGCACCTGTACAAGGGCCGGCCCGAAGCATCGCTGCTCGAGCCACAGATGCAGAACGCCGGCCGCAACAACAACGGCCACATCACGACGCGCCACAAGGGCGGTGGTCACAAGCACCACTACCGCGTCGTCGACTTCGTGCGCAACAAGGACGCGATCCCGGCGAAGGTCGAGCGGATCGAGTACGACCCGAACCGCACGGCGCACATCGCCCTCGTGGTGTACGCCGACGGCGAGCGCCGCTACGTGATCGCCCCGCGCGGCCTCGAGGTGGGCTCGACGATCCTGTCGGGCGCCGAGGCGCCGATCAAGGCTGGCAACACGCTGCCGATCCGCAACATCCCGGTCGGCTCGATCATCCACTGCGTCGAGATGCTGCCCGGCAAGGGCGCGCAGATCGCCCGGTCGGCCGGCGCCGCCGTCACCTTGCTCGCGCGTGAAGGCACGTACGCGCAGCTGCGGTTGCGCTCGGGCGAAGTGCGCAGGATCCACATCGACTGCCGCGCGACGATCGGCGAGGTCTCGAACGAAGAGCACAGCCTGCGCCAGTACGGCAAGGCCGGAGCCAAGCGCTGGAAGGGCATCCGCCCGACGGTGCGCGGCGTGGCGATGAACCCGGTCGACCACCCGCACGGCGGCGGCGAAGGCCGCACCGGCGAAGGCCAGGCTCCGGTCTCGCCGTGGAACACGCTCACCAAGGGCTACCGGACGCGCAACAACAAGCGCACGCAGACGATGATCGTCGCGCGTCGCAAGAAGTAAGGAACGAGCATGACGCGTTCACTCAAGAAGGGTCCGTTCATCGACCACCATCTCGCCGCCAAGGTCGAGAAGGCGGTGGCGACGAAGGACAAGAAGCCGATCAAGACCTGGTCACGCCGCTCGACGATCCTGCCCGACTTCATCGGCATCACGATCGCGGTGCACAACGGCAAGGAGCGCGTGCCGGTCTACGTCACGGACCAGATGGTCGGTCACAAGCTCGGCGAGTTCGCGCTCACCCGCACCTTCAAGGGCCACCCGGCCGACAAGAAGGCTGCGAAGAAGTAAGGATGGCCACCATGGAAACCAGATCGATCGTTCGCGGTGTTCGCCTCTCTGCTGACAAGGGCCGGCTCGTCGCCGACCTGGTCCGCGGCAAGAAGGTCGACCAGGCGATCAACATCCTCAACTTCACGCAGAAGAAGGCCGCTGGGATCATCAAGAAGGCGCTGGAATCGGCGATCGCGAATGCCGAGCACAACGACGGCGCCGACATCGACGAGCTGAAGATCACGCAGATCTACGTCGAGCAGGGCGCGACGCTCAAGCGCTTCTCGGCACGGGCCAAGGGACGCGGCAACCGCATCAGCAAGCCGACGGCGCACATCTACATCACCGTCGGCAACTGAGGCGAAAAGGACACCATGGGACAGAAGATTCACCCGACGGGATTTCGCCTCCCGGTCACGCGCAACTGGTCGTCGCGCTGGTACGCGTCGAACAAGAACTTCGCGACGATGCTCGCCGAGGATCTCAAGGTTCGCGAGTATCTGAAGACGCGCCTGAAGAATGCCGCGGTGTCGCGCATCCTGATCGAGCGCCCCGCGAAGAACGCACGCATCACGATCTACTCGGCACGCCCGGGCGTCGTGATCGGCAAGAAGGGCGAGGACATCGAGAACCTCAAGGCCGAGCTGACACGTCGTCTGGGCGTTCCGGTCGCAGTCAACATCGAAGAGGTGAGGAAGCCCGAGATCGACGCGCAGCTGATCGCCGACTCGATCACCCAGCAGCTCGAGAAGCGGATCATGTTCCGCCGCGCCATGAAGCGCGCGATGCAGAACGCGATGCGCCTGGGCGCGCAAGGCATCAAGCTGATGTCGTCGGGGCGCCTCAACGGCATCGAGATCGCGCGCTGCGAGTGGTACCGCGAAGGTCGCGTGCCGCTCCACACGCTGAAGGCCGACATCGACTACGGTTTTTCGGAAGCGAAGACCACGTACGGCGTCATCGGCGTCAAGTGCTGGGTCTATCGCGGTGACCGGCTGGCCAACGGCGAAGCGCCGAACATCAACACGCCCGCGGGCGCTGAAGACGACCGCCGCAACCGTCGCGGTCCGCGTCCTGGCGGGCCGGCCGCGCCGGGTGGTCGCCCGCGCCCCGGTGGTCCGGCGACGGTCGGCGAGCGTCCGCTGCGCGCTGCCGCCGGCACCGAGCGCACCGACAAGTCGCTCGATCCCGGCGCGATCGCGGCGATGCCCGACGTGAAGGTGCCGGGTGCCGGCGCCGACGCGCCGAAGGGCCCGGCCGTCAAGCGCGTCCGCAAGGCCGCGACCCCCGCTCCTGCCGCCGACGGCAAGAGCGACGGCAAAGGAGAATAAGAATGCTGCAACCCGCACGCAGAAAATATCGAAAAGAGCAAAAGGGCCGCAACACCGGTGTCGCGACCCGCGGCGCCAACGTGTCGTTCGGCGACTTCGGCCTGAAGGCGATCGAGCGCGGCCGCCTGACGGCGCGCCAGATCGAGGCGGCTCGCCGCGCGATCTCGCGCCACGTCAAGCGCGGCGGCCGGATCTGGATCCGGATCTTTCCGGATAAGCCCATTTCGCAGAAGCCTGCCGAGGTCCGCATGGGCAACGGCAAGGGCAACCCCGAGTACTACGTCGCCGAGATCCAGCCGGGCAAGGTGCTCTACGAGATCAACGGCGTGCCGGAAGAGCTGGCGCGCGAAGCGTTCCTGCTCGCCTCCGCGAAGCTGCCGCTCAAGACCACGTTCGTCATGCGCCAGGTCGGCGCCTGATCGCAGCGTGACAAGGACTACCCATGAAGACGTCTGACCTCCGCGCCAAGGACGCTGCCGGCCTCGAGAAGGAAGTGAGCGAGTTGCTCAAAGCCCATTTCGGCCTGCGCATGCAGAAGGCGACGCAGCAACTCACCAACCACTCGCAGCTCGGCAACACGCGTCGCGACATCGCCCGCGCGAAGACGATCCAGAGCGAGCAGAAGCTGGCCGCATCCGGCAAGAAGCCGGCAGCCAAGAAGACTGGAGCCAAAAAATGAACGCCGACGTGAACACGAGCGCCGAGCCCGCGGCCGCCGCCGCGCCGCGCGCCAAGAACACGCGCACGCTGATCGGCAAGGTCGTGAGCGACAAGCGATCGAAGACCATCACCGTCCTGATCGAGCGCCGCACGAAGCACGAGCTCTACGGCAAGATCGTCGCCAAGTCGAGCAAGTACCACGCGCACGACGAGAACGACGAATACAAGACCGGCGACGTCGTCGAGATCGCCGAGAGCCGGCCGATCTCGAAGACCAAGTCGTGGGTCGTGACCCGCCTGGTGCAAAAGGGCATCACGGTCTGATCCGGTGCGTCTGCGCCCTTGGAGCAAACGAGGCCAATGATGATCAAAGTCGGTGACAAGCTGCCCGCGGGCAGCCTCCAGGAATTCGTCGAGGTCGAGGGCAACGGCTGCTCGATCGGCCCGAACAGCTTCGACGTGGAGAAGACGAGCGCCGGCAAGACGATCGCCATCTTCGGCCTGCCCGGCGCGTTCACGCCGACCTGCTCGGCCAAGCACGTGCCCGGCTATCTCGAGGAAGCCGGTGCCTTGAAGGCGGCCGGTGTCGACGAGATCTGGTGCATCTCGGTCAACGATCCGTTCGTGATGGGTGCCTGGGCGCGTGACCAGAAGTCGCAAGGCAAGGTCCGCATGATGGCCGACGGCAGCGCAGACTTCGCCAAGGCGACCGGACTGACGTTCGATCTCACGGCTCGCGGCATGGGCGTGCGTTCGCAACGTTATTCGATGCTCGTCAAGGACGGCGTCGTCAAGGCGCTCAACGTCGAAGCGCCGGGCAAGTTCGAGGTGAGCGACGCCAAGACCTTGGTCGCCCAGGCGCAACAGCTGAAGAGCTGAAGGCCTGTCGTTTGACAGGAAATCGCCGGCCGAGCGATAATCTTCGGCTTCGCTAGCGGATTTGTGCCGGGAACGGCGCAGAGCGGAAAGCGAAGCGCTCGAATTCAAACCCCCGCGCGGGGCCCAAGACTGATCGCCAGGCGGCTCGTCCGTTCGGCGGCCAAGTTGGGAAGAAGGACAACATGATTCAAATGCAGTCGCGGCTCGACGTCGCCGATAACACGGGCGCGAAGTCCGTCATGTGCATCAAGGTGCTCGGCGGCTCGAAGCGCCGCTACGCCGCGATCGGTGACGTCATCAAGGTGTCGATCAAGGAAGCTGCGCCGCGCGGGCGCGTGAAGAAGGGCGAGGTCTATTCGGCCGTCGTCGTTCGCACCGCCAAGGGCGTGCGCCGCCAGGACGGCTCGCTCGTCAAGTTCGACGGCAACGCCGCCGTGCTGCTCAACGCCAAGCTCGAGCCGATCGGCACCCGCATCTTCGGGCCGGTGACGCGCGAGCTGCGCACCGAGCGCTTCATGAAGATCGTCTCGCTCGCGCCGGAAGTGCTCTGAGCGCTGGCGCTGATGAGGAATAAGTTGCGATGAACAAGATTCGTAAGGGCGACCAGGTGATCGTGCTGACCGGCCGCGACAAGGGCCGCCGCGGCACCGTGCTGTCGCGCGTCGACGAGGACCGTCTGGTCGTCGAAGGCGTCAACGTCGTCAAGAAGCACGTCAAGCCGAACCCGATGAAGGGTGTCACCGGCGGCGTCGTCGACAAGACGCTGTCGATCCACCAGTCCAACGTGGCGATCTTCAACGCGACCACCGGCAAGGGCGATCGCGTCGGCATCAAGCTGCTGAGCGACGACGAGAAGAAGACGCGCAAGACCGTCGAGCGCGGCGTGCGGGTGTTCCGCTCGAGCGGCGCAGAGATCAAGGCTTAAGAGGCGACCATGGCTCGTTTGCAAGAGTTCTATCGCGACACGGTCGCCCCCGACCTCGTCAAGAAGTTCGGCTATACGTCTGCGATGCAAGCGCCGCGCATCACCAAGATCACCCTGAACATGGGCGTCTCGGAAGCGGTGTCGGACAAGAAAGTCATGGACCACGCGGTCTCCGACCTCTCGAAGATCGCCGGCCAGAGGCCCGTCGTCACGAAGTCGAAGAAGGCGATCGCCGGCTTCAAGATCCGCGACGGCGTGCCCATCGGCTGCATGGTGACCCTGCGCGGCGTGCGCATGTACGAATTCCTCGACCGCTTCGTCACGATCGCGCTGCCGCGCGTGCGCGACTTCCGCGGCATCAGCTCGCGCGCCTTCGACGGCCGCGGCAACTACAACGTCGGCGTCAAGGAACAGATCATCTTTCCCGAGCTCGAGTACGACAAGATCGACGCGCTGCGCGGCTTGAACATCTCGATCACGACGACCGCCAAGACCGACGAGGAATGCCGCGCGCTCCTCACGTCGTTCAAGTTTCCGTTCAAGACCTGAAGGGTTCAGCAACGTGGCCAAACTTTCCCTGATCGAGCGCGAAAAGAAGCGCGCCCAACTCGTCGCCAAGTACGCGAAGAAGTACGCCGAGCTGAAGGCGGCGGCGAACGACGCCAAGAAGTCGGACGAGGAGCGCTATGCGTCGCGCCTCGAACTGCAGAAGCTGCCGCGCAACGCCTACCCGACGCGCCAGCGCAAGCGCTGCGGCATCACCGGCCGCCCGCGCGGCACGTTCCGCAAGTTCGGCCTCGGCCGCAACAAGATCCGAGAGCTCGCCTTCAAGGGCGACATCCCGGGCGTCGTCAAGGCCAGCTGGTAGTCACCGGCGCCCGCACGAGCGAGCCGACAGGAGTTTGATCCATGAGCATGAGTGATCCGATCGCCGATATGCTGACCCGCATCCGCAACGCGCAGATGGTGGAAAAGCCGAGCGTCGCGATGCCGTCGTCGAAGTTGAAGGTGGCGATCGCCAAGGTCCTGAAGGACGAGGGCTACATCGACGGCTTCGCCATCAAGGGCGAGGGCGCCAAGCCCGAGCTCGAGATCGCGCTGAAGTACTACGCCGGCCATCCGGTGATCGAGAAGATCGAGCGCGTGAGCCGCCCGGGTCTGCGGGTCTACAAGGGCCGCCACGAGATTCCGAGCGTCATGAACGGTCTCGGCGTCGCCATCGTCACCACGCCCAAGGGTGTGATGACCGATCGCAAGGCGCGCCAAGCCGGCATCGGCGGCGAAGTCCTGGTCTACGTGTCCTAAGCGACCGAGTCGAGAAAGAGCAAGTCATGTCACGCGTAGGAAAAATGCCGATCGCCGTCCCGAAGGGCGTCGACGTCACCACGAGCGCCGATTCGATCAGCGTCAAGGGATCGTTGGGCACTCTCGTGCGCCCGGTGAACGCGCTCGTCACCGTGAAGAACGAGGACGGCAAGCTGATGTTCACGCCGGCCAACGACTCGCCCGAAGCCGACGCGATGTCGGGGACGATGCGCGCGCTGGTTGCCAACATGGTCGGCGGCGTCACCAAGGGCTTCGAGAAGAAGCTCACCCTGGTCGGTGTCGGCTATCGCGCCACCGCCGCGGGCACCAAGCTCAACCTGCAGATCGGCTTCTCGCATCCGGTGTCCAAGGAGATGCCGGCCGGCGTGAAGGTCGTCTGCCCGACCCAGACCGAAATCGTCATCTCCGGCTTCGATCGCCAGGCCGTCGGCCAGGTCGCCGCCGAAGTTCGCGCGTTGCGTCCGCCGGAGCCCTACAAGGGCAAGGGCATCCGCTACAGCGACGAGAAGGTGACGATCAAGGAAACGAAGAAGAAGTAAGGGGACCGAGATGCTCAGCAAGAACGACCAGCGCCTGCGCCGCTCCAAGCAGACGCGCACCCGCATCGCGCTGCAGCGCGTCGCACGCCTCACCGTGCACCGCACGAACCTGCACATCTACGCCAGCGTCATCTCAGACGATGGCGCGCGCGTCCTGGCCAGCGCCTCGACCGCCGAAGCCGACGTCCGCAAGGATCTCGCCGGCGACAGCAAGGTCTCGGGCAAGGGCGGCAACGTCGCCGCGGCCGCGATCGTCGGCAAGCGCATCGCCGAAAAGGCGAAGGCGGCAGGCGTCGACAAGGTCGCGTTCGACCGCGGCGGTTTCCGCTACCACGGCCGCGTCAAGGCGCTGGCCGATGCCGCGCGCGAAGCCGGCCTCCAGTTCTGACGGCCGGCAGCGGCAGCTCAAGGAAATAGCAGATGGCAAAGTTTCATCCCCGCGCGCAGACCGAAGGCAACGACGACGGCCTGAAGGAAAAGATGATCGCGGTCAACCGCGTCACCAAGGTCGTCAAGGGCGGCCGCACGCTCAGCTTCGCCGCGCTCACCGTCGTCGGCGACGGGGACGGCCGCGTCGGCATGGGCAAGGGCAAGGCCAAGGAAGTGCCGGTGTCGGTGACCAAGGCCATGGAATCGGCCCGCCGCAACATGATCAAGGTGCAGCTGAAGAACGGCACGATCCACCACAAGGTGGTCGGCGAGCACGGCGCGTCGCGCGTCCTGATGGCGCCGGCCAAGCCCGGCGACGGCATCATCGCCGGCGGCCCGATGCGCGCCGTCTTCGAAGTGATGGGCGTGACTGACATCGTCTGCAAGAGCCTCGGCTCGTCGAACCCCTACAACATCGTCCGCGCGACGCTCGACGGCCTGAAGCGCTGCAGCACGCCGGCCGAGATCGCCGCCAAGCGCGGCCTGACCGTCGAAGAGATCATCGGCTGAGCCGGAGACACGCAATGAACGCCACGTCCACCCAGAAGAAGACGGTCAAGATCAAGCTCGTGAAGAGCGTCGCCGGCACGCGCGAGTCGCATCGCGCGACCGTGCGCGGCCTGGGCCTGCGCAAGACCAACAGCGAGTCGACGCTCGAAGACACGCAGGCCGTGCGCGGCATGATCGGCAAGGTCTCGTATCTGGTGAAGGTGCTCTGAGAGCGCCGCGAGGATCAAGAACATGGAACTGAACACCATCAAGCCGGCCGAAGGCTCCAAGAAGGCCCGCCGCCGCGTCGGCCGCGGCATCGGCTCGGGCATCGGCAAGACCGCGGGCCGCGGCCACAAAGGCCAGAAGTCGCGTTCGGGCGGCTACCACAAGGTCGGCTTCGAAGGCGGCCAGATGCCGCTGCAGCGTCGCCTGCCCAAGCGCGGCTTCAAGTCGACGACGCAGAAGTACAACGCCGAGGTGTCGCTCACGTCACTGCAGCGCCTGGGCGCCGCCGAGGTCGACCTCCTGACGCTGAAGCAGGCCAAGCTGGTCGGCGAGATGATCAAGAACGTCAAGGTCATCAAGAGCGGCGAGCTGACGATCAAGGTCGCGCTCAAGGGCATCAACGCGACGGCGGGCGCCAAGGCGGTCATCGAAGCGGCCGGCGGCTCGGTCGCCTGATCGCCATCCAGTAACGGAACCCGTCAACCGTGGCAACGAACGCGAATCAACTGGCCAAGAGCGGCAAGTTCGGCGACCTGCGCCGACGCTTGATGTTCCTGCTCGGCTCGCTGATCGTCTATCGGCTGGGTGCCCACATCCCCGTGCCGGGAATCGATCCGAACGCGCTGCAGTCGCTGTTCCAGAACCAGCAGGGAGGCATCCTCAGCCTCTTCAACATGTTCTCGGGCGGTGCGCTGTCGCGCTTCACCGTGTTCGCGCTGGGGATCATGCCGTACATCTCGGCGTCGATCATCATGCAGCTGATGACCTACGTCGTGCCGACGCTCGAGGCGCTGAAGAAGGAAGGCGAGTCGGGTCGTCGCAAGATCACGCAATACACCCGCTACGGCACGCTCGGCCTGGCGCTCTTCCAGTCGCTCGGAATCGCGCTCGCCCTGGAAGGCTCGCCCGGCCTCGTCATCTCGCCCGGCTTCGGCTTTCGCCTGACGGCGGTCGTGAGCCTTGTCGCGGGCACGATGTTCCTGATGTGGCTCGGCGAGCAGATCACCGAGCGCGGCCTCGGCAACGGCATCTCGATCCTGATTTTCTCGGGTATCGCGGCGGGCCTGCCCAACGCGCTCGGTCAGTTCGGCAGCCTGATCACGCAGGGCTCGATGTCGATCGTCGCCGCCATCTTCATCACGCTGCTGGTCTTCGCGGTGACCTTCGCGGTGGTCTTCGTCGAGCGCGGCCAGCGCAAGATCCTCGTCAACTACGCCAAGCGCCAAGTCGGCAACAAGGTCTACGGCGGCCAGTCGTCGCACCTGCCGCTCAAGCTGAACATGTCGGGCGTGATTCCGCCGATCTTCGCCTCGTCGATCATCCTGCTGCCGACGACGGCGGTGAGCTGGTTCGCGACCGGCGACAGCCTGCGCTGGCTGAAGGACCTGGCGTCGCTGCTCGCGCCAGGGCAGCCGATCTACGTGATGCTCTACGCCGCGGCGATCGTCTTCTTCTGCTTCTTCTACACCGCGCTCGTCTTCAACAGCCGCGAGACGGCCGACAACCTGAAGAAGAGCGGCGCCTTCATCCCGGGGATCCGGCCGGGCGACCAGACGGCGCGCCACATCGACCGCATCCTGTCGCGCCTGACGCTCGCCGGCGCGATCTACATCACGGCGGTGTGCTTGCTTCCCGAGTTCCTCGTCCTCAAATACAACGTGCCGTTCTACTTCGGCGGCACGTCGCTCCTGATCATCGTCGTCGTGACGATGGACTTCTGGGCGCAGGTGCAGAGCTACGTGATGAGCCAGCAGTACGAATCGCTGCTGAAGAAGGCCAATTTCAAGGCGAGCTGAAGCTCGTCGTCGACCCACAACCAACGAAGACCGAACGAAAGAACCCCGACGCGGAACGCATGGCGAAAGACGATGTCATTCAGATGCAGGGCGAGATTCTCGAGAATCTGCCCAACGCCACGTTCCGTGTGAAGCTGGAAAACGGCCATGTCGTGCTGGGGCACATCTCGGGAAAGATGAGGATGCACTACATCCGCATCCTCCCGGGCGACAAGGTCACGGTCGAGTTGACGCCGTACGACTTGAGCCGGGCACGCATCGTGTTCCGCGCCAAGTGATCAGGAGAGAGAAATGAAAGTCGCAGCATCGGTCAAGAAGATGTGCCGCCATTGCAAGGTGATCCGGCGCAAGGGCGTCGTGCGCGTGATCTGCACGGATCCGCGCCACAAGCAGCGTCAAGGTTAATCAGGAAACGACATGGCACGCATTGCCGGCATCAATATCCCGCCCCACAAGCACGCCGAGATCGGCCTGACGTCGATCTACGGCATCGGCCGCACGACCGCGCAGAAGATCTGCACGGCCGCGAACGTTCCGTTCGATCGCAAGGTCAAGGACCTGACCGACACCGATCTCGAGCGTATTCGCGAAGAGATCGGCCGTCTGCCGATCGAAGGCGACCTGCGCCGCGAGATGTCGATCAACATCAAGCGTCTGATGGACCTCGGCTGCTATCGCGGCTTTCGTCATCGCCGCGGGCTGCCCGTGCGCGGCCAGCGCACCAAGACCAACGCGCGCACCCGCAAGGGCCCGCGCAAGAGCGGCGCGCTCGTCAAGAAGTGATGCCCGCCGGCATCCCTTCTTCACACTGAACAGTTCGAACAAAGGTCAGCAGCATGGCTAAGCCACCCGTCAGCACCGCCGCACAGCGCGTGCGCAAGAAAGTCCGCAAGAACGTCGCCGACGGCATCGCGCACGTCCACGCCTCGTTCAACAACACGATCATCACGATCTGCGATCGCCAGGGTGCGGCGCTGGCGTGGGCGTCGAGCGGCGGCCAGGGCTTCAAGGGCTCGCGCAAGTCGACCCCGTTCGCTGCGCAGGTCGCTGCCGAGACGGCCGGCCGTGCCGCGCAGGACCAGGGCATCAAGACGCTCGACGTGCGCATCAAGGGCCCGGGCCCGGGTCGCGAGTCGTCGGTGCGTGCGCTGGCCTCGCTCGGCATCCGCATCAACTCGATCTCCGACGTGACGCCGGTGCCGCACAACGGTTGCCGCCCGCAGAAGCGCCGCCGGATCTAAAGAGAAAGTTCTACCGCCGGGCGCCCGTCGCCCGGCCTCGTTCGACGAGGCCTTCGGGTCTCGCTAAGCCCACCGTCTGAGCGCCGACAACAACATTCGCCAGACTCGCGCGGAGACCCTGCCATCAGGATCTTGCCGCGTCAGATGATCCAAAGGAAAGCACGTGGCACGTTATCTCGGCCCCAAGGCCAAACTCTCCCGTCGCGAAGCGACCGACCTGTTCCTGAAGAGCGCGCGGCGCCCGATCGGCGACAAGGCCAAGTTCGACTCGAAGCCCGGCCAGCACGGCCGCACCTCCGGGACGCGGACGTCCGACTACGGCATCCAGCTGCGCGAAAAGCAGAAGGTCAAGCGCATGTACGGCGTCCTCGAGCGCCAGTTCCGCCGCTACTTCGCCGAGGCCGAGCGCCGCAAGGGCAACACCGGCGCGAACCTGCTGATGCTGCTCGAGTCGCGCCTCGACAACGTCGTCTACCGCATGGGCTTCGGCTCGACGCGGGCGGAAGCGCGCCAGCTCGTCTCGCACCGCGCCATCACCGTGAACGCCGGCGTGGTCGACATCGCCTCGTATTCGGTCAAGGCCGGCGACGCGGTCGCGGTGCGCGAGAAGTCGAAGACGCAGTTGCGCATCACCGACGCCGTCAAGCTGGCCGAAGGCCAGGGCATGGCCGCGTGGGTGCAGGTCGACGGTGCGAAGCTCGAAGGCATCTTCAAGAAGGCGCCCGACCGCGACGAATTCGGCGCAGACATCAAGGAAGCGCTGATCGTGGAGCTGTACTCGCGATAACGCGAGTACAGCACAGGACATCGGGGTGACGGCGACGCCGCCACCCCTTCTCGATTTTCTTTTGGTTCCGTCTGCCGGCAGCGGAGCTGTTTCCACCAAGCCCGGCGCAGTCCATCAGCCTTATCGGTGTAACGAGCCGAGGGTATTGAGAGGAACAGGACTTCCATGCAAACGAATCTGCTGAAACCCAAAGCCATCAACGTCGAGCCGCTCGGCGGCAATCGCGCCAAGGTCACCCTCGAGCCGTTCGAGCGCGGCTACGGCCACACCCTCGGCAACGCGCTTCGCCGCGTCCTGCTGTCGTCGATGGTCGGCTACGCGCCGACCGAAGTGACGATCGCCGGCGTGCTGCACGAGTACTCGGCCATCGACGGCGTCCAGGAAGACGTCGTCCACATCATGCTGAACCTGAAGGGCGTGGTCTTCCGCCTGCACAACCGCGACGAGGTCACCATCGTCCTGCGCAAGGAAGGCGAAGGCGCGGTCACGGCCGGCGACATCCAGACGCCGCACGACGTCGAGATCATCAACCCCGAGCACGTCATCGCCAACCTGTCGTCGGGCGGCAAGCTCGACATGCAGATCAAGGTCGAGAAGGGCCGCAGCTACGTGCCCGGCAACCTGCGCCGCTACGGCGACGAGCCGACCAAGTCGATTGGCCGGATCGTTCTCGACGCGTCGTTCTCGCCCGTCTCGCGCGTGAGCTACACCGTCGAGAGCGCCCGCGTCGAGCAGCGCACCGACCTCGACAAGCTGGTGATGGAGATCGCCACCAACGGCGCGATCACGCCGGAAGAGGCGATCCGCTCGTCGGCCAAGATCCTGGTCGAGCAACTCGCGGTGTTCGCGCAGCTCGAAGGCCAGATCGGCGAGATGTTCGATCCGCAGCCGGTGCGCTCGACGCAGTTCGATCCGATCCTGATGCGCCCGGTCGACGAGCTCGAGCTCACCGTGCGCTCGGCGAATTGCCTGAAGGCCGAGAACATCTACTACATCGGCGACCTGATACAGCGCACCGAGACCGAGCTGCTGAAGACGCCGAACCTCGGCCGCAAGTCGCTGAACGAGATCAAGGAAGTGCTCGCCTCGCGTGGCCTCACGCTCGGTGCGCGTCTCGAGAACTGGCCCCCGCAAGGCCTCGACAAGAGGTAAGACCACGAGGGATCGTTTCGGCGATCCCGGTGCACCCGCCAGTACCTGACACGGCTGGCGGCTCATTGGCAAGACTGAAAGGACAAGCACCATGCGTCACGGACACGGACTCCGCAAACTCAACCGCACCAGCGAGCACCGCCTGGCGATGCTGCGCAACATGTGCGTCTCGCTGCTCCAGCACGAAGCGATCAAGACCACGCTGCCGAAGGCCAAGGAGCTGCGTCGCGTCGTCGAGCCGCTCATCACGCTGGCCAAGGAGCCGACGCTCGCGAATCGCCGCCTGGCGTTCGATCGCACCCGCGACCGCGCCATCGTCGCCAAGCTCTTCAACGAGCTCGGCCCGCGCTACAAGGCGCGTCCGGGCGGCTACACGCGGATCCTGAAGATGGGCTTTCGGGTCGGCGACAACGCGCCGATGGCGTTCGTCGAGCTCGTCGATCGCCCGATGCCCGTCGAGACCGAGAGCACCGATACCGACTCCTGAGTCGCCGCATCGGGGATCGACCGGCATGGCCGAGCCGCTCCTTCGCATCTCGCACCTGACGAAGAAGTTCGGCGACGCCACCGTCGTCGACGACCTGTCGCTCGAGATCATGCCGGGCGAATGCCTCGGCGTGATCGGCCCGAACGGCGCCGGCAAGACGACGACGATCCGCGTCTGCCTCGGCCTCTCGGGCCGTGACGGCGGCACGATCGAGGCGTTCGGCCTGCCGATTCCCGAGCGTGTGCTCGAGGCCAAGAAGCGCATCGGTGTCGTCACCCAGTTCGACAGCCTCGACCCCGACTTCACCTGCGCCGAGAACCTGCGCGTGTACGGCGCGTACTTCGGCCTGTCGCGTGCCGTCATCGACGAGCGCGTGCCGAAGCTGCTCGAGTTCGCCGCGTTGCAGTCGAAGGCCGGTGCCAAGCCTGGCGAGTTGTCGGGCGGCATGAAGAGGCGTCTCTCGCTCGGCCGCGCGCTGGTCAACGATCCCGACCTGCTGCTTCTCGACGAGCCCACGACGGGCCTCGATCCGCAGGCGCGTCACCTGATGTGGGAGCGGCTGCAGAACCTGCTTCAGCAAGGCAAGGCGATCCTGCTGACGACGCACTTCATGGACGAAGCCGAGCGCCTCTGCGATCGCCTCATCGTCCTCGACCACGGCCGGAAGATCGCCGAGGGCACGCCGAGGAAGCTCATCGCCGAGCATCTCGAGAGCGACGTGGTCGAGGTCTACGGCGACGGCGCGGCGGCGGCCGGCCGGGCCCACGTCGCGCTTGCCGAGCGGGTCGAGACCAGCGGCGAGACCGTGTTCTTCTACGTGCGCGAGGCGAAGCAACTCCTCGACGCGCTCGCCGCCGACCACGGCGTGCGTTACCTGCATCGTCCGGCGAACCTCGAGGATCTCTTCCTCAAGCTCACCGGCCGCAAGATCCGCGACGACGCGTGAGCCGGGCGGCATGCTGACCACGATCTACGCGACGCCGCACGTCACCCGCCGCTTCTGGCCGGTGGTGATGCGGAACCTGCTCGTCTGGAAGAAGCTCGCCGGCGCCAGCATCATCGGCAACATCGCCGAGCCGCTGATCACGCTGGTCGCCTTCGGCTATGGCGTCGGCTCGCTCGTCGGTCAGGTCGACGGCATGCCGTACATCCAGTACCTCGCTTCGGGCAGCCTCGCCGCGAGCGCCGCGCTTGCGGCGACCTTCGAGGCACTCTATTCCGCCTACTCGCGGATGGAGGTGCAGAAGACCTGGGACTCGATCCTCAACGCGCCGGTCGCGCTCGACGACATCGTCTTCGCCGAGATGCTCTGGGCCGCGATGAAGGCGCTCTTCTCGTGCGCCGCGATCCTCGTCGTGATCTTCGTGCTCGACATCAGCCGCGCGCCGACCATGCTGCTCGCGCTGCCTGTCCTCGGCCTGGCGGGCGTGACCTTCGCGTCGCTGGCGCTGATCTTCAACGCGCTCGCCAAGGGTTACGACTTTTTCACCTACTACTTCACCTTGGTCGTGACGCCGATGACCTTCCTCTCGGGCGTCTACTTTCCGATCGCACAGATGCCGCGGTGGCTGCAGGCGATCGCCCAGGTGCTGCCGCTGAAGGCTGCCGTCGATCTGGTTCGACCGCTCGTTCTGGGCAACATTCCCGCCGATCCGCTCTGGCCGCTCCTGATCCTCGCAGGGTATGCGTGCAGCGGCTACTATTTGGCGCTGGTGCTCACCCGGCAGCGCTTCTTCCGCTAGGTCGCGGTAAGCGACGCGAGCGGGCGCCGACCAACGAACATGCAGGCTCAACGACACGCTCCCGCTCGCGCGCATCGCGTCTGGTCGCTCCTCGCCGACCGCGGAGTCCGGCTGGTGCTGGTCGCCTTCGCGCTGATCGCCTGGGCCGCGTTGAACGATGCGCGCGCCGCGGACGATTTCCTCGAGCCCGAGAAGGCCTTCCAGTTCTCCGCCACCGCTGCCGACGCGAAGTCGGTCGCCGTCGACTTCACGATCGCGCCGGGCTACTACCTCTACCGCGAGCAGTTCAAGTTCGCGGCCTCGGGCGCCAAGCTCGGGACGCCCGCGATCCCGCCGGGCAAGGTCAAGTTCGACGAGACCTTCCAGAAGAACGTCGAGACCTACCGCGACCACATCAGGATCGTCGTGCCGGTCGAAGAAGCCGGCGCCGAGTTCCGCCTCGTCGTCACGAGCCAGGGCTGCGCCGACGCAGGCCTGTGCTATCCGCCGATGCAGAGCGCGGCCGCCATCGGGCTCGCGGGCTTCGGTGGCGCGGGCACGGCGCGCGTCGAGGCGCCTGGCAAGGATGGCGGCGCGACGTCGACCGCTTCGACTTCACTCTCCACCGCTCCTGCGACGACCAGCGCGCAGGAAGCCACCGGCGTCGAGGTGGTGCTGCGCGGCGGCGCGTTCTGGCCGATCGTCGGCGCCTTCTTCATCGCCGGCCTGCTGCTCTCGCTCACGCCCTGCGTGCTGCCGATGCTGCCGATCATCTCGTCGATCGTCGTCGGCGACGGTGGCCGATCCAGCTCGTCCGCGTTCACGCCCCGGCCGGCCGGGGCACCGCGTCCCGGCGTGTCCGCGCATGTCGATGCAGGCGGCGTGTCGCGTCGTCGCGGCTTCGCGCTCGCCGCGTCGTATTCGTTCGGCATGGCGATCGTCTACACCGCCTTCGGCGTTGCCGCCGGGCTCGCCGGCGAAGGGCTGGCGGCGGCGCTGCAGAACCCCTGGGTGCTGGGCGCGTTCGCGCTCGGCCTGGTCGCGCTGTCGCTCTCGATGTTCGGCGTCTACACCCTGCAGCTGCCGTCGTCGATCGCCGGTCGCTTCAGCGCGGCCGCCGACAAGCTGCCCGCCGGTCGTGTCGCCGGCGTGTGCGCGATGGGCGGCGTCTCGGCGCTGATCGTCAGCCCGTGCGTCGCCGCGCCGCTCGCCGGCGCCTTGCTCTATCTCAGCCAGACGCGCGACGTCTGGCTCGGCGGCACGGCCCTCTTCTCGCTCGCCACCGGCATGAGCGTGCCGCTGCTGCTCGTCGGCGCCTCTGCGGGCGCGCTGCTGCCGCGCGCCGGTGCGTGGATGGACGAGGTCAAGGCAGCGTTCGGCATCCTCCTGCTCGGCGTCGCGCTGTGGACGGTGCAGCCGATCCTGCCCGGCCCGCTCGCGCTCGGGCTTTGGGGTTTGCTGGCGCTCGGCACGGCGACGATGTTGTTCATGCACGCGCGCGCCGCGACCGCGATGGCTGCCGCCAACGTGACATCGGCCAGCGCGGACGCCTCGCATCCTCTTGCGTGGCGCCAGACCCTCGCCGCACTGCTCGCACTCGTGGGCGTGATCCAGGTCGTCGGCGCCGCGTCGGGTGCGTCTGATCCGCTGCGTCCGCTCGAGCGCTTCACTTCTCGCGGCGAGGCGGCCGGTGCGGCGCTGACCTTCAGGACGGTCCGAAGCGTCGACGAGCTCGACGCCGCCCTGCGCACCGCAGGCCGTCCGGTGTTGCTCGATTTCTACGCCGACTGGTGCGTCTCGTGCAAGGAGATGGAGCGCTTCACGTTCAGCGACCCGGCGGTGCAGAAGCAGCTCGCCGGCGCGCTGCTGCTCAAGGCCGACGTCACCGCCAACAACGACCAGGACAGGGCGCTGCTGAAGCGCTTCCGCCTGTTCGGCCCGCCCGGAACGATCTTCTTCGATGCCTCCGGCCAGGAGGTGCGCGCGGCCCGTCTCATCGGCTACCAGAACAGTACCGCCTTCCTTTCCACTTTGCGCAACGCGGGTCTCTGAGCCGACCGCGCGAGCCCGCCGTGTTAAACTCCGTCTTCCAGTCGCGAGGTGGAGCAGTCTGGTAGCTCGTTGGGCTCATAACCCAAAGGTCGCAGGTTCAAATCCTGCCCTCGCAACCAAAAATATCGCCGCGCACGACCGCCGTGCCGGCACCCCTAGCGCCAGCCCTCGGGTTGGCGCTGTCGTTTCCGCCCTGTCTCGCGGCAGCTCGGCCTGCATCGTGCTTCTTAGCCGAACGGCGAGTGATCCAGCGTGCTTCGTCTCTGCCGTCATATGCGAATCCGCCCGCGCCGATAGGATTTGGCTCGCGGCCAACAAACGACGCGCTCGCACCCGGGATCCAGGGTGCCTTGCGCGCGCAGAGGAGTTGAACATGTCGAAGTCCGATGACTCGCCGCGCGGCGAGCCCGCTGCGCTGTTGTTGCCCGCCGCTGCGCTGTCCCGGTCGTGGGCCCTCGGTGGCACCGCCGCCCTGGCGCTTGTGCTGACCCAACTCGCCGCCTTGACCCAACTCGCCGCCTGTGGCGATTGCGCCGACGCGTAAGGCGGCCCGCCGCGCGCATCGCCGGTGAGCGTGGCGCCTGCCGTGCAGAAGTCGGTGACCGACAGCGAGGAGTTCAGCGGCCGGCTCGAAGCGAGCGAGTACGTCGAGTTCCGTCCGCGCGTCGGCGGCACGATCGACAAGGTCCACTTCGTGGATGGCGCCTTCGTCGCCGAAGCGGCGCTGCGGGTCGCTCGGCTGAACCTCGACTACACCTCCGTGCGCGCGCCGATCTCGGGCCGCGCCTCGCGCGCCAACATCACCGTCGGCAACGTCGTCAACGAGCAGACCGTGCTGACGCATCTGGCTCGATCCCGGCAAGCTCGCCGGCGAGCCTGACGCACATTCGAGCGTCAGGCTGACGTGGCCTTCGATGCAGTCTCACGTTTCGATCGCATGTGCGACAGTGCCGCCGATGACCGAGCTCGCTCTTGCCGAAACCCGCGCCTGGGTCGAGCGCGCCGTGATCGGGCTGCAGTTGTGCCCGTTCGCGCGGGCGCCCCAGGCCACAGGCCGCGTGCGCTACGCGCTCAGCGAGGCGAGCGACGCCGAGGCCTTGCTCGCTGACCTCGTCGCGGAGCTCGGTCGGCTCGGGGCCGAATCGTCCGAGGGCATCGAGACCACGCTCCTGGTTCATCCACACGTGCTGAACGATTTCGACGACTACAACGAGTTCCTGTCGCGCGCCGACGAGGCCCTCGTCGCGCTCGACCTCGAGGGCGTGATCCAGATCGCGAGCTTTCACCCCGACTACCGCTTTGCCGGCAGTGCTCCCGACGACGTCTCCAACGCCACCAACCGCTCGCCCCATCCGACGCTGCACCTGCTGCGCGAAGCCAGCATCGAGCGTGCGCTCGTGTCGTTCGCGGACCCAGAGTCGATCTACACGGCCAACATCGCGACGATGGAGCGCCTGGGCGCCGAGGGCTGGGCCGGGCTGCAGCAAGCGTGCCGCGACGCCGCGTCCTCGGAGTCGTAGCCGACTTCCAGCGCCCTGCGCTCGTATCGGACTGAGCGTCGTCGATGTGCGCGAATCGGATCGCCGGTGACGCCGGCGTCGAGCGGTCAGGGCGTGGCGTCGAGCGGATGCAGGCTCTCGAGCAGCGTCGGGATCAGCTCGCTCACGGTCGGATGGATGTGGACGGCGTCCCGGATCACCTGTACGACGCGTCGGCGGCCATCACGTCGAGCAGCGCGTGGACGATCTCGTCACCCTCGATGCAGAGCAGCGACGCACCGAGGATGCGCTCGCTCGCGGCGTCGACGAGCACCTTCATGAAGCCCTGCGTCTCGCCGCGCTCTCGCGCCCTGCCGACGCGCGTCATCGGCATGGTCGCGACGAGAGCCGGTTTGCCGCGCGCTCGCACCTCGGCCTCGCTCAAGCCGACGCGTCCGAGCGGCGGATCGATGAAGAGCGCGTAGGCCGGGATCCGGTCGGAGACGCGGCGCGATGCGCCATCGAGCAGGTTGTCGGCGACGATCTGGTAGTCGTTGTAGGCCGTGTGCGTGAACGCGCCGCGGCCGTTGACGTCGCCGAGCGCCCACACGCCGGGCACGCTGGTGCGCAGCTCGTCGTCGACGACGATGTAGCCGCGCGCGTCGATGGCGATGCCGGCCTTGTCGAGGCCGAGATCGTCGGTGTTCGGCCGGCGGCCGACGGCGGCGAGCAGATGGCTGCCGTCGAGCGGCGAGCCGTCGCCGCCCTCGAGCCGCAGACGCACGCCGCGGCCGCCGTCGCCCGGCGCCACCGTCGCGTTCTTCACCGAGAAGCGGAACGTGACGCCTTCGTCCTCGAGGATCTTCTGCACTGCCGCCGAGACTTCGTGGTCCTCGCGTGCGATCAGCCGGTCGCCGTATTCGAGCACCGTCACCCGCGATCCGAAGCGCCGGTACATCTGCGCGAACTCGAGGCCGATGTAGCTGCCGCCGGCGACGACGAGATGCTCGGGCAGCGTGTCGATGGCCATCATCGTGGTGTTGGTCAGCACCGGCACGGTGGCGATGCCGGCCCAGGTCGGCAGCACCGCGCGGCCGCCGACATTGATGAAGATCTTGTCCGCCTCGAGCGTGGCGCCGTTCACCTCGACGACGTGTGGCCCGACAAAGCGCGCGTGGCCCCATACGAGCGTGAGGTTCGCCGTGCCGGCGATCCACTTCGAGAGGCCGTCGACCGACTGCGCGACGACGCCGTCCTTCCTCGCCTTCACCGCCTGCATGTCGACGCTTACTGTGCTGCCGACACGCACGCCGTACTCGCCGGCACGGCGCGCGACGTGGGCGACGCGCGCGCTGGCGATCAGCGTCTTGGTCGGTGTGCAGCCGTCGTTGACGCAGGTGCCGCCGAGGTGCTCGCGCTCGATGAACGCCGTCTTCATGCCGGCCTTCGCAAGGCGTACGGCCAGGAACGGGCCTGCCTGGCCGCTGCCGATCACGATCGCGTCGTACAAGGTCGTCGTCATGGGATCTCCTTTGCCGCTGGGCGGCGCCGGACGCATCATCGTCGTTGTCCGGCACGCCGTCTTACGCGCCGGTCGCGGGAGCGGGGCGTGCGCCAGAATCGCGGCCATGCCGGTCGCGATCCCATCGCTGCGCAAGGCCGCCGCCTGGATGACGGGCTGGCTCGCGGCCATGGTCGTCATCGCCGTCGCCGGGCGCGAAGCGGCGCGCACGCTCTCGGTGTTCCAGATCATGGAGATGCGGTCGGTGCTCGGCCTCGTCCTGCTGGCGCCCCTCGTGCACGCCGCCGGCGGCCTCGCCGCGATGCGCACGCGCCGGCCGGGCACCCACCTCGCCCGCAACGTCGTCCACTACGCGGCGCAGTTCGGCTGGTTCTTCGCGCTGACGCTGATCCCGATCGGCCAGGTCGTCGCGATCGAGTTCACGATGCCGGTGTGGACGGCGATCCTCGCCGTGGCCTTCCTCGGCGAGCGCGTCGGCACGCTGCGCGCGCTCGCCGTCGTGCTCGGGCTCGTCGGCGTGATCGTGATCGTGCGGCCCGGCCTCGACCACGTCGATCCGGGCCAGCTCATCGCCCTCGCGGCAGCGGTCGGCTTCTCGATCGCCTTCGTCCTCGTCAAGTCGCTGACCGCGACCGAGCGGCCGGTGGCGATCATCTTCTGGATGCTCGTCGTGCAATCGGCGATCGGGTTCGTGCCGGCGCTGCTCGCGTGGCGTACGCCGGGCGCGTCCGTGTGGCCGTGGATCGTCGTCATCGCCGTCTGCGGCACCTATTCGCACTACTGCATGGCGCAGGCGCTCGGCAACGCGCCGGCCACGGTGATCGTGCCGATGGACTTCCTGCGCGTGCCGCTCACGGCGGCGGCCGGCTGGCTCGTCTACTCCGAGGCGCTCGACCTCTATACCGTGCTCGGCGCGGGCCTCATCCTCGCCGCCAATCTCCTCAACCTGCGTCGCACTCCCGCGACCGCCACTCCGCCTCGCATGGCGACCTCGACATGAGCGCGATCCCGTTCTCGACCCCGGCCGTCGCCGGCACCGACGCACCGCGCTGGCGCTGGCTGCCGGCCACCGGCACGTGGAAGTACCACGCCTTGCTGCTCTCGCTCGGCATCTTCGTCCTCGGCCCGCTCGGCGGGCTGACGGCGTCGTACATGAACTTCTCGATCGGCTTCTTCGTCGGCGGCCAGGTGCTCGCCGGCCTGCTCGGCTCGACCGTCACCTACGGCTACGGCGTCGAGGGCAAGCACGGCGCGAACTACATCCAGACCGCGGCGGCATCGGTCGCCAGCATGAGCGCGATGGGCGTGCTGATCCAGGCGATGGTCTGGCTCGGCCTGCCGCAGCCGCCGATGTGGCAGCTGGTGCTCTACATGCTGACGATCGGCATGTTCGGCGCCGGCATCGGCATGCTCTACACGCCGATCCTCGTCGACCGCATGAGGCTCGTCTTCCCGTCGGGCCTGGCGGTCGCCAACATCCTGCGCGCGCTCACCGATCCGGTGCTGCTGCGGCGCTCGATCTCGCTGCTCGGCGGCGGCGTCGCCACCGGGCTGATCGGCGGCGTCGCGTCGGCCAAGATCGCGATCCTCGGCACGATCGAGCTCTCGACCTCGACCTTCGGCGCCGGCATGGTGGTCGGCGCGCGCATCGGCCTGGCGGCGGTCACCGGCGGCGTGCTCGGGCTGCTGCTCAAGCCCTACTTCATCTCGATCGGCTGGCTGCACGAAGGCGACCCGCCGAGAAAGATCATGTTCCTGATCGCGCTCGGCTGGATCATGGGCGCGGCCATCGTCGACATGACGCTGATCTTCGGCCGAGCGGCGAAGCGCTGGCGCGAGACCTCGGCGGTGCCGGGCGCGGCGCACGAAGACGTGCCCGTGCAGGGCTGGAGCCGCGTCCACACGGTGCGCCTCGTGATCTGGTCGATCTGCTGGGGCGCGGCGGTCGTCGCCGTCGGCCACCTCGTGCTGCACCAGCCGGTGCTCTATCTCGTCGTCGCGCTCCTTCTCGTCTGCGTGTTCGCGCTCGTCAACGGCATCTCGCTCGGCATCAGCGACTCGAATCCGATCTCGTCGGCCTTCGTCGTCTCGATCGTCATCCTCGCGGCGATCGGCTTGAAGGATCCGGCCGTCGGCCTGATGGCCGGCACGGTGCTGCTGGTCTCGACCAGCGTCGCCTGCGACATGCAGCAGGACCGCTCGACCGGCGCCCGCCTCGGCACCAACCGCGTCCTGCAGTTCCGCTACCAGGCGGCGGGGATCTTCGTCGGCGCGCTCCTCGCCGTCGCGTTCGCGCGTCTCTTCATGGCCGCCTACCCGGTGCTGCTGCTCGACCAGACGACGATGAGCGAAGGCCGGGCGCCGTCGCAGTGGAACGCGGCGATGACCTTCAAGTTCGTCGGCATCCTGAGGAGCCTCACCGAGGACAAGCCGTACCAGCGCACCGCGATCTGGATCGGCGTCGGCACCGGCCTCCTGATCGAGCTCGTGCGCAAGGTCGCGTTCACGAGCGAGCGCTGGCTCGCCTACAAGAAGACGCGCACCGGCGGCGCCGTCGACTTCGTCCTCGACTCGACCGTTCTCTCGTCGCCCTACGCGATGTCCTTCGGCGGCTTCGTCAACCTCGCGACCTCGCTCTGGCTCGGCGCCGGCGGCGTCGTCGCCAGCCTGATCGATGCGGGCGCGGCGCGCGAGAAGAAGCGCCACGCGCCGGGCGATGACGGCGAGCTGCCTTCGGACATGACCGGCACGTCGCTCTTCGGCGGTGGTCTGATCGCCGGGGATGCGCTCGCGGCCCTCGGGCTCGGGCTGGTCGCGCTGGGCGGGCTCGTCGTCGGCTAGCGCGCGCGTCGGCGCCGGTACAGGCCGAGCGCGGCCAGGCCGGCCAGCATCAGCGCAGCCGACTCGGGCTCGGGCACCGCGGACACCGTGGTGGCCAGGATGTCGCCCCGGATCTCGCCGCCGGGGAAAACCGCGTTGTGGATGTTGATGTAGGCCAGCCCTGCCTCGATGCCGGCGATGTTGGCGGCGCTCACGCCCGTGAACGTGTTGGCGTACGTACCGCTGGCCGTGCCCGCAAAGCCCGTGAACGGGATGACGGCCGGCCCGTTGGCGCTGGTCGCGACGCAGCAATGGATGTGCGCGGCGCTCGCGTTGCCGCCGGTCAGCCCGCTGAACGACATCACGACCGCGACCGTGTTGGCGACGTCGTCGACGGTGACGGTGGCGCTGCCGAAGGCCGTCGTCACGTTGACCGGGACCGACTGCGTGCCGGAGAGCGTCACGTTGTAGACGATGGTGACGGCGGCCGCCGGTGTCGATGTCAGCAGCAGTGCGAGCGACGAGGCAGCGATGGCAAAGAGGTGTTTCATGGGTCTCCCGCGAATGAAGTTGCTCGGCGCGACGCGCCGGACGGCTCGGAGACCCTGCGGCGGAAGGCAGGATTTGTCGATACCGCGAGCGGAGTGGCGCTCAGAGCTGCGAGCCGATCAGCGACGCGACGCGATCGCCGAGCCTCTCGCGCCATGGCCGCTCTCGCCAGTCGGCGAGGCTGACGGGCTTCGACTTCAGCAGATCTGCTTCGAAGATCGCCGTCTGCTCGGCGGCGAAGGCGGCGTCGACGACGTTGAGCGAGGCCTCGTCGTTGAGGCGGAACGATCGGTTGTCGAAGTTGGTCGAGCCGACGGAGGTCAGCAGGCCGTCGACGATCAGCACCTTGCAATGGAACATCGTCGGTCCGTACTCGGCGATCAGCGCGCCGGCCGCGAGCGGCTCTTCCCAGAGCGCGCGCGAGGCCGAGCGCGAGGTCTCCGAGTCGATGTGCTCGCCCGGCACCACGATGCGCACCTTCACGCCGCGCTGCAGCGCGGCGACCAGGGCGCGCCGCGTCAGCTCGTCGGGGACGAAGTAGGCCGACGACAGGTCGATCGTCCGGCTCGCCGACGTGATGGCGAGTTGGTACATGAGCTCCATGCTCTCGCTGCCGCCGGACGGCGAGCTGCTGAACATCTGCGCGGGCTGGCCGCCGGCGTCGCCGAGCTCGGGGAAGTAGTCGCTGCCGTGCAGCACCTCGCCGCTCACCTTGATCCAGTTGTCGAGGAACACCGCCTGCATCTGGCCGACGACGGGGCCTTCGACCCGGAAGTGCGTGTCTCGCCAGTGCGCGGGGTCCTGGGCCCGGCCGGTCCACTCCGGCGCGATGCCGACGCCGCCGGTGAATCCGACCTTGCCGTCGGTGACGAGGAGCTTGCGGTGGGTGCGGTTGTTGAGCCGGCCGAGCTGGTACCAGCTCACCGGGTGGTACTTGCGGACCTGCACGCCGGCCGATTCCATCTGCGCGACCCACGCCGGATCGATCTTCGCCGCGCCGATCGCGTCGAGGAGGACGTGCCGATCTCGATCGCGTCACCGCCGTAGTCGATCTCGAGCTCTTCCATCGCCTCTTCCTGCTCGGCGTTCGACGAGGCGATGCGCAGCGTGCCCGGCT